>CAZGKS010000125.1:2857-6396 GCA_964526275.1 uncultured Methylobacterium sp.
AGCCCATCGAGCTTGTCGCGGTCCCCGGGGGATTGTTGCCACTCCTTTTCCGGCGCCGGGGTATCGGTTTTGAGCCACGGCTCCACCGAAGCGTGCTGGGCATAAAACCGGGTGAGGTCTGGCACCAGATCCTTGACCACCGGCATATGGGGCAGCGGATAGATTTTGATCACCCCGTCGATCTCCTCCATGCCCTTGGTGCAGGCCAACGTGTTGAGCCCGTCAATATTCATCGAGCACGACCCGCAAATCCCCTCGCGGCACGAACGCCGGAAGGTGAGGGTCGGATCAATCTTGTTCTTGATCCACAAGATCGCATCAAGGATCATCGGCCCGCAATCGTCGCAATCAACGAAATACGTATCCATCCGGGGATTGCTCTCCCCATCCGGATCCCACCGATAAATACGGAATTCCCGCAGGTTTTGCGCTAGGAGCCCCTGCGCGCCCTGCGGCTTGGGCCATACCTTGCCTTCTGTGAGGCGAGAGTTTTTGGGGAGATTAAATTCAGCCATCAATCGTCATCCCGATCATCAATTGCACCCATCAGGTCGTTGTTCTCTTCAATGCTCAACATACGGATGTCTTTAACGCTTGGCATGAACCAATCGTATTTTGCAGCCAGTTTCTGAACAACCCGGACACAGCGAACGGCGTCGACGGTATCATCGCCGAAATATGTGCTGCCCTGCTTCCATTCAAAACCACGTGTTACCAGATAATTGAGCACATCTGTATAAGCATTTCGCCACGAGGCGTTTGGATAGGTCTGCTCAAGCGTATTGGTGTCGAAGTCGAAGACAATCGCATACATACTGCCGCCCCTCCACCGATTATGCCCGATCCTCGCCATTGGTTGCTCCTGTAACGTTTGATCAAGCTCCGGAAAATCCGCATTTTCCGCATAAAACCATCACCCGCTCTTGCGCCCAACGACCCCGCAAGAATACCACAAACCAGATCACACCATCAGAACTTCCGCTCTTTCGGGGCGATTTTAGCCAGATCGATACCATCACTGAGCGGTTGCGTATGCACCGCCCGGTGCGAGAGGGTCACCTTGCCCGCCTCCGAAACGGTGGAAAGCGTATGCTTGCGCCAGTTCACATCATCCCGCGTGGTGAAATCCTCGCGCGCATGCGCCCCGCGGCTCTCCGTTCGTGCTTCGGCGGAATAAACCGTGGCGATCGCATTGGCCATCAGGTTTTCAAATTCCAGCGTTTCCACCAGATCCGAATTCCACACCATCGAGCGATCCGTTACCTTGATATCGCGCTTTTTATCCCATACCGCCGAAATCCGCGCGCAGCCGTTTTTGAGCGTTGGCCCATCGCGGAAAACCGCCACATCGTCTTGCATCGCGCGCTGCATTTCCAGCCGCAAATCCGCCGTGGGGATCGCCCCATGGGCATAGCGCGCCTGATCAAACCGCGCCAGAATACCCTCTTCCGCGTTGGCATTGACGCCCGGCACCGCGCTTTTGGGGTCAAGCACCTGCCCGGCACGGATAGAGGCAGCGCGCCCAAACACCACCAGATCAATCAGCGAATTGGAACCCAGACGGTTCGCCCCATGCACGGAGGCGCAGCCCGCCTCCCCAACCGCCATCAGGCCGGGCACCAGCGCGTCATCATTCCCGCCTTTGGGATTGACCACCTGCCCCCAGTAATTGGTGGGAATACCGCCCATATTATAATGCACGGTGGGAATAACCGGAATGGGTTCCTTGGTCAGGTCCACGCCGGCGAAAATCTTCGCGCTTTCTGAAATACCCGGCAGCCGGGCGTGCAAAATCGCCGGATCCAAATGGTCAAGATGCAGGAAAATATGGTCCTTGTTCTTGCCGACCCCGCGCCCTTCGCGGATTTCCATGGTCATGCAGCGCGAGACATAATCGCGCGGCGCCAGATCCTTGTAAGAGGGCGCATAACGTTCCATGAAGCGCTCGCCCGCCGAATTGGTGAGATACCCACCCTCCCCGCGCGCGCCTTCGGTGATCAGGCAGCCCGCGCCATAAATGCCGGTCGGGTGAAACTGCACAAATTCCATATCCTGCAGCGGCAACCCGGCGCGCGCCACCATGCCACCGCCATCGCCCGTACAGGTATGCGCCGAGGTTGCCGAAAAATACGCGCGGCCATAGCCACCCGTGGCCAGAACCACCGTTTTCGCCCGGAAACGATGGATCGTTCCGTCATCGAGCTTCCAGGCCATCACGCCCTGGCATTCGCCATCCGCCGACATGATCAAATCGAGCGCGAAATACTCGATAAAAAATTCCGCCTTGTTGCGCACGCTCTGACCATACAGGGTGTGCAAAATCGCGTGCCCCGTGCGGTCCGCGGCGGCGCATGTGCGCTGCACCGGCGGCCCTTCGCCATATTGCGTGGTGTGCCCCCCGAAGGGACGTTGATAGATCTTGCCCTCTTCCGTACGCGAAAACGGCACGCCGTAATGTTCAAGCTCATATACTGCCGCCGGGGCTTCGCGCGCCAGATACTCCATCGCGTCGTTATCGCCCAGCCAATCCGACCCCTTCACGGTATCGAACATATGCCATTGCCAGCTATCCGGCCCCATATTGGCCAGCGAAGCGGCAATTCCGCCCTGCGCCGCCACCGTATGCGAGCGCGTTGGGAACACCTTGGTGATACACGCCGTGCGCAGCCCCTGTTCGGCCATGCCAAGCGTGGCGCGCAACCCGGCCCCGCCCGCACCGACAACCACCACATCAAACGAATGATCGACAACCGAATAGGCCTTGCCGTTGATCTGAGCCATGAACAAATCCTCCGGTTAAAGCATTTTCAAGCGAAGTGGATACCGGTTCGCGTCAAGAAAATGCGATAGAACAAAAAGCGAGAGCATTTTAGGGGAATTACAAGAAACCAAAATGCTCTAAGCCGCAAACCCGATCCGCAACAGGGCATAGGCCGCCGCCAACCCCGTTGCGACACAAAAAAACGTATTGAGCATCAGCAACAGCACCTTGGCGCCTTCCGAATGCACATAATCCTCAATCACAACCTGCATGCCCAGCCGCATATGCGCCATTCCGGCACCAACAAACAGCAGCAACAGCAGCGCAACGAACGGATTGGCCACCACGGCATGCGAAGAGGCATAATCGGCCTTGCTGAGCATCATCACAATCCCCACAAAGGCGATCGTGAGCGGCACATTCGCCAGCCCGGTCAACCGTTGCTGCCAAAAATGATGCGTGCCGGAGCGGGCTGAACCCAGCCCGCGCACCTTGGCAAGCGGCGTGCGGATAGAGTCGGAAGATTTGGAATTATGCTTCATCACACCCTCACCGCACCAAAAACACAAGCCAAACCACAACGGTCAACACCAAAGACCCGATCAGGGTTGCCCAACCCAGCAGAAAGCGCTGCTCACGGGAAAACCCGGCGCCCATATCCCAGATAAAATGCCGGATACCGCCAAACATATGGTGCAACAAGGCCCATGTATAGCCGAACAGCACGACCCGGCCGAGCGCGGAACCATAAACCGCCTGCACCTGCTCAAAGCCACTT
>CAZGKS010000126.1:0-6339 GCA_964526275.1 uncultured Methylobacterium sp.
CCCCTTGATAGATAATTGTCCATGGGAGGAAGGATAGCCGGAAGGCATGCTGGAGGAGCCTGATTTGGTTGAGCCAGGGATTTAAGGTGCGATCTTTTCCGTGTAATGGAAATAGGGGCTATCGGACTGGGACCACACGAGAGCGCTGCCATTGCAACGACCCTAGCCAACTGTAAAATCAATTGGATAAGGTCATAAGTATCTTTGATTTCAGGTGAAAAATGAAGAATCTCAAAATGCCTCACGCCTTACGAGTTCATCTGCCAACAAAGGATAATCGCCCCCGAAAGATTCACTTTAAACCCGATCCATCCAATGGCTGGCTTAGACATAGACGCACTGGCAGCATAGGTTGGCTCTGCCCCTGCTGCTTGACCAGAGGGCTTTAGCTTGCCAGAAACCGTTGCAGTGCTTTCAGCGTGGCGCCTGGGTTTTCTTCGGCCAGAAAATGCCCGGCCTTGATGGCTTCTCCTTGCGCGCCAGGCGCAAATTCCTGCCAGGCTGCGAGCGGGGAAGCGCCTTCAGCGGGAATACCGGCCTCCCCCCACAGCACCAGAACCGGCGCATGGATGGTCTCGCCTTTGGCGCGGGAGACTTCATCGGCCTCGGCATCGCGCGTGGCACCGGCCCGATAATCCTCGCAGCAGGCATGAATCCGGGCGGGATCAGCGAAAAACGCGCGATAATGCTGCAAAGCCCTGGGGTCAAACGCGCCAAGGTCTTTTTTGGCGGTCCAGCTTGCCAGGGTATGCTCCAGCCATTCGCGCGGTGCTTGCGCAATCAGGTTTTCGGGCATGGGCGCTTCCTGCGCCAGAAAACTCCAATGATACACCTGCATGGCCCGCTTGGCATCCATGCGTTCCCACATGGTAATGGTGGGGATAATATCCAGCACCGCCAGTTTTTCGAGCCGCCCCGGATGATCCAGCGCCAACCGGTAGGCAACCCGCGCCCCGCGATCATGCCCCACCATCGCAAAGCGCGTATAGCCCAACGCCTCGGTGAGCGTGAGAATATCCTGCGCCATCGCGCGTTTGGCATAAGTGTCGTGGCGCGCATCGCCGTGCGGGGCGGTGGACCAGCCATATCCACGCAGATCCGGCAAAATCACGCGGTGCGTTTTGGCCAAAGCCGGGGCGATCTTGTGCCAAAGGACGTGGGTTTGCGGAAACCCATGCAATAAAACCAGCGGGGGCCCTTCTCCGCCAATCCGGGCGAAAATCTTGCCTTCCGGCCCATCAAACCAGCGGCTTTCAAAACCGGGAAAGAGATCCGCAAGATCATTCTCCACAAGATCGCTCATGGCGTTTTCCTGTTCAAGGTATTCCGTTCAAGGCATTTTGGCCGCACGAAGACGCTACCTTGCCTTCTTGTTTTGCACAAGCACAAGGGCTCTTCTCTTGGGCCCTTCTCTTGTGCCCGTATCGGCGATTTAATAAAGGCCACTCCGCGCCAAAAGGGCCAGAGCACAGGCACTGGACAGCCGGAAAACACCCCATACCTTGACCGGTGGGTTGAGGAATGCCATCGTGTTCGAACCTTGAGAAAAGGGCATAAACCGGGAGACGACCATGGCAGGCCCCACACCCCCTTCCACCACATCCCATTTCCCCCAACCCTCCTCGCGCCCCTTGCGGGAAAAAGCCGCGTCGATTGCCGAAGGCAATGCGGGGTATATGTCTGGGTTTGGCAATGGGTTCGAGACCGAAGCCTTGCCCGGCGCGCTGCCGGTGGGGCGCAACAGCCCGCAAAAATGCCCCTATGGCCTATATGCCGAGCAACTTTCTGGTTCGCCCTTTACCGCGCCGCGCGTGACCAATGAGCGCTCCTGGCTTTATCGTATCCGCCCAACCGTGCAGCATTGGGGGCGCTTTACCCCCGCGCCCATGGGGTTGTGGCGTTCGGCCCCCAGCGTGGAGATCGAAATTCCGCCAGCCCCCATGCGGTGGGATCCGCTCCCCCTGCCCAGCACCGCGCAGACCTTTATGCAGGGCGTGACCACGATCACCACCTGCGGCGATGTGAGCGCCCAAACCGGCATGGCCGTGCATATTTATGCCTTCAACCAATCGATGGTCGATGCGTATTTTTATAACGCCGATGCGGAAATGCTGTTCATTCCGCAATTGGGGGCGATCCGCCTATGCACCGAATTCGGGGTTATCGACGCCCAACCTTGCGAGATCGTGATCATCCCGCGCGGGGTTAAAATCCGGGTAGAGCTTGCCGCCAACACCCCGGTTGCGCGCGGATATTTATGCGAAAACTACGGCGGCGCCTTCACCTTGCCCGAACGCGGGCCGATTGGCGCTAATTGCATGGCCAATCAGCGGGATTTTCTGACCCCCGTTGCCGCGTTTGAGGATCGTGACACCCCCTCGCAGCTTTATGTCAAATGGGGGGGCAAGCTTTGGGGGGCGCAAATTGGCCAATCACCGCTCGATGTTGTGGCTTGGCATGGCAATTACGCGCCGTATAAATACGATTTACGGCATTATTCGCCGGTTGGGCCGGTGCTTTATGACCATGCCGATCCCTCGATTTTTACGGTCATGACCTCCCCCTCCGAAACGCCGGGCACGGCCAATATCGATTTTGTGGTCTTTATGGACCGTTGGATGGTGCAGGAAAATACCTTCCGCCCGCCTTGGTACCATATCAATGTGATGAGCGAATTCATGGGGCTGGTACAGGGCGTGTATGATGCCAAGCCGCAAGGGTTCGTGCCGGGCGGTTTCAGCTTGCATAATTGCATGCTCCCGCATGGGCCTGATGTCGAGGCTTTCGAGCATGCTTCCAACATGCCGCTGGTGCCGGTGCGGCAAACCGATACCATGGCCTTCATGCTCGAAACCAGATTGCCGCAGCGGGTCAGCCGCTTTGCCGCACAAACCCCAAGCTTGCAGCAAGCCTATATGGAGTGCTGGGCGGGTCTTAAAAAACACTGGAGCGGGGGCTGATTCTATCTTCTTATTTTCGCATGCTTTTTTTCGATAAACCGGCATCCACTGTATCGCAGCATGCTCTGGCGCGCTGGGGCGAGCGCTTTGCGGGCGGAGCGCCTTTCGGCCCAAAGCCCTGCCGCGTTAAACCGGCAGACGGACACGGGCGCGCAACCCGCCGATCGGGGCGGTTTCGAGCGTGATTTCACCGCCATGCGAGCGGGCAATATCGCGGGCGATCGCCAAACCGAGCCCTGTGCCCGCCGCATCGAGGTTGCGGGCTTCATCGAGCCGCGTGAACGGCTTGAAGGCTTCCTCGCGTTTATCTTCCGGGATCCCCGGTCCATCGTCATCGACCAGCAGAAACAGGAATTTTTCCTCGTGGACAACGTGCAGCTCGATGTTTTTGCCGTAACGGGCTGCGTTTCCAACCAAATTCCCCAATAATCGCCGCACGGCGCGCGGCCGCAACTGCATTTCCGGTTCCCCTGCTATCGTCAGCGTGACCGGGTGCCCGGCCCGCTCGGCATCCGCAAGGAATTCGGTCAACAGAGCGCGAATATCGGTAATTTCTGGGGTTTCCGCGCTCTCGCCGCGCACAAAAGCGAGATAGCCTTCGAGCATCTGGTTCATTTCATCGACATCGCGGCGCATATCCTCAACCTCCGCACTCTCCGGCACCAAAGCAAGGGAAAGCCGGAAGCGGGTCAAAATGGTGCGCAGATCGTGGCTCACCCCGCCCAGCATGGCGGTGCGCTGTTCGATCGCCCGCTCGATGCGGTTGCGCATTTCCAGAAAGGCATAGCCCGCCCGCCGCACTTCCAGCGCGCCGCGTGGGCGGAACGCAACATCGCGCCCCTTGCCAAAGGCTTCTGCGGCATCGGTGAGCGCTAAAATCGGGCGGATCTGGTTGCGGAGCAGCAAAAACGCCAAGCCGAACAGCACGAACGAGGAGCCGCCCATCCAGAGCAGGAAAATATGCGAATTGGAGGCATAAGCCTGGCTGCGCCGCGCCGAAAACCGCAAGACGGCATCATCCAGCGCCACGCGGATTTCCAGCGCCACCGATGATCCCACCGTATCGATCCAGAAAGGGCGCCGCAGCCGCAGGCGCAATTCCTCGGAAAGGGCCGTGTCCACAATATCAAAAAACGGCTTGGGCAAAGGCGGCGGCAACGCTTCGAGCGGCAAAACGCTCACGGTCAGGCCAAGCCGTTGCGCCGCTATCCGGGTAAACGCCTCGCCTTCGCGCAAAAGTGGGTAGCTTTGGTGCAGATCGACAATAGCGGCGACATCTTGTGCCAAGGCCGCCGAAAGCCGCGCAGTAACCGCTTGCCAATGGCGCTCCATGAACAGATACGCAAAAACCCCCTGCACCAGCACAATCGGCACGATAAAAATCAGCAAGGCGCGCTTATAAAGCCCTTTGGGGAGATATTTGTTGATCTCGAACCCGATCCGTTTGCGCAAGCGCAGCAGCGCCGGGGTCATGGCGACCACCAACGGCAGGCGGAGAAGCAACCGATACCCCAGATATGCGCCCGCCCGGCCCCAGGTGAGGGCGGCGGCGACTAGCCCGAACAAGGCGCGCAAAAATTGCCCGATAGGGGCCCATACCCGCCCCATACCGCCAAAAACCGCGCGCCGCCGGGCTGACGGCGCTGGTTTGTCCGCAGCACTCCTGTTTGGGCTGGCTTTGTCTGGGGCCAGTTTGCCCAAAGCGGGGTCCGGCTGCGTTGTCATGCCGAAAGCACGAGCCGATACCCAACACCGCGCACGGTTTGCAGATGTAGCGGCGTTGCGCCATCATCGCCGAGTTTGCGCCGCAAGCGGTTGATCTGCACATCGATCGAGCGGGCATTTTGCGCGCCCTCGCCGATCAGCGCCTCCCGCGGAACGGTTTGGCTGCGCGCTTGCGCGAGAAGGGTAAGCAGCCCGCGCTCGCGCTCGGTCAGGTGGATCGGTTGGCCCTCGCGCAGCAATTCTCCACGCTGGATATGATAGGTAAAGACGCCAAATTGCACAGGATCGGGCAAGGATGGCGTATCCTGCCGGGGCGGCGGCATGGCCACGCGGCGCAAAATCGCGTTGATCCGTAGCAATAATTCGCGAGGATCAAACGGTTTTGGTAAATAATCGTCGATCCCCGCTTCCAACCCCTTGAGGCGGTCATCGAGTTCGCCGCGCGCGGTCAACATCAGAATCGGCAAAGCGGAGGTTGTGCGAATGTCCTTGGCGAGCGAAAGGCCGCTCTCACCGGGCAACATCCAATCCAGAATCAGGAGATCGAAAGCGAAAAGCGCCAACCTTTCCCGGGCTTCGGCGGCGTTTTCGGCGGTGGAGACACGGTAGCCGTTTTCGTTCAGAAACCGGCGTAGCAGCGCGCGGATGCGGCTGTCATCATCCACAATCAGCAAATGCGGGGCGTCATCGGGCAAGGAGGTCATGGCTGGTTCCCACGGGGCAAAGTCTCGGCAACAAAAATCTAGGCAACAAAAGTCTTGGCAACAGGCGATAAAGGCGATTTATCCTCAGACGGATCGCATAAAGCGGCCAGATAGGCGCTCACCAACGCGCGATTTTCCGGCCCGACAACGCCTAATGCGCGCTCGATCCGCGCGCCTTGCATCTGGGCAAGTGCGCGCGCCAGTTTCTGGCCTTCCGGCATGACATAAAGGTGTCGCTGCCGACGGTCGGAAGACCCGGCCCGTTGTTCGATCAAACCATCCTCGATCAGGTCTTTGAGTACCCGGGCAAGGCTTTGTTTGGTGATTTGCAAAATATCGAGCAAAGCGGCGATTGTAAGCCCCTGATTGCGGTGTATGAAATGTAAAACGCGGTGATGGGCCCGCCCATAGCCGTGGCGTTCGAGCAGGCGGTCTGCCTCGCCTACAAAATCGCGATAAGCAAAAAACAGGTTCTCGATCAGCGCATAATCCGGGCCGGTTTCCAGGTTTGCACCCTGGGTTGTCCCCGGCACAGAATGGACAAGACGGGGTTGGGGCTTCATGGGATCCTCGCAGGCAAACCAGATATGGCAGCACTATTGACATAGTTACAGGGCATGTTAGCCTCATCTACCATGTTCTGCCAGAAATCAGGCTTTTTTCAAATCGCTTTGCACCATGATGCCCTAAGGGCCTTAACAAGGGGAAAACCATGTCCACACCCGCTATCATTCCGTTCGATAAACGCGAAGGATTTATCTGGATGAACGGGGAGATCCTCCCGTGGCAGGATGCCAAGGTCCATGTGCTGACCCATGGCCTGCATTATGGCTCCTCGATTTTTGAAGGCGAACGCGCCTATAAGGGCAAGATTTACAAAAGCGCGGAACATACCGAACGCTTCTTCAAATCCGCTGAAATCATGGATTTCACCATCCCCTTCACAAAGG
>CAZGKS010000127.1:0-1720 GCA_964526275.1 uncultured Methylobacterium sp.
CAATGAGATCGGCCAGACTGGCCGGATCGGGCCAGTCGGGGTTGGGATAGGACGGCGCGCAGACCTGATTCATGCAGCCGTGCGGGCGCACAAGCTCGTGAGCCCTGGCGGCCCGATGGGCCATCACGATGCCTTCGGCGATCAGCGCGTCGATGAAATCCGGGTCGCGGTCGAGCTTGGAGGCGTAGTCGAGCCGGAAGCGCGCCAGCGGACCATCCTTGCGCTGGCCGAGGCGGATCTGGCCCCCCTGGGCTTTACGATCGCCACCCCGCGCGATGCCACGGAGCGCGGCAGCCAGGTCAGCTTGCGCCATCCGCAAGGGTTCGAGATCGTGCAGGCGTTAATCGCGCGCAAGGTGGTGGGCGATTTCCGTGCCCCCGATTATCTGCGCTTTGGCTTCTGCCCGCTTTATCTGCGCTATGCGGATGTGTGGCACTTGGCCCGGCATATCCGGGAGGTGGTGCAAGACCGCGAGCATACCCGCCCGGAATTTGCGGTGCGCGGCGCCGTGACATAAGGCGAAAATATCCCCCAAAAACCGCAATGCGCACCCGCTGCGCCGCTATTCCTGCCGATAAACCCCCATAAAACGTAAGAACAAAGGGAGCAAACCATGTCCAAACCCAACACGCCAGCAGGCCCCTCCGCAACAGCCGGGAATACCCTGCCAGAGGGCGCGGTGGTGGATTTTTCGCAAGGGGCTCTAAGCTACGCTTCCTATCTTAATCTGGAACCGATGCTGCAATTACAAACCCCGCTCACCAAAGAGCATGACGAAACCTTGTTCATCATCATCCATCAGACCAGCGAATTATGGATGAACCTGATGCTGCACGAAATGCGCGGCGCGGTTGCGGAAATCCGCGCGGATCGTCTCTCGCAGGCTTTCAAAATGCTGGCGCGGGTTGCCCGCATCCAGAAAATCCTGATCGAAAGCTGGGGCATTCTGGCAACCATGACCCCCACCGATTACCTCAAATTCCGCTCGCAACTGGCCGCCTCTTCCGGGTTTCAATCGCGCCAATACCGCGAGATCGAATTCATGCTGGGTAATAAACGCGAAGCCTTTATGGGGCCCTTCAAGCACCAAGAGGCGGTTTATGCGCAGTTGCGTGCGGTCTTGGAAGGGCCAAGCCTCTACGATGAAGCGCTGCGCGCGCTCGCCCGCAAGGGGTTTAATATCCCAAAAACCATTCTCAACCGCGATCTGACCATCCCGCATGTCGCCGATGATCACGTCATGAACGCCTGGCTGGAGGTATACCGCAACCCGGATCAACATTGGGAATTATATGAGCTAGCCGAAAAATTGGTTGACCTTGAGGATTCTTTTCAGCAATGGCGGTTCAGGCACCTTGGCACGGTCACCCGAATCATCGGTTTCAAGCGCGGAACGGGGGGCACGGCCGGGGTTGGCTATCTCAAACGCGCCCTGGATTACGTGTTCTTCCCTGAATTATGGAACCTGAGAACCGAGCTATGAGCCACCCCCCCCCTGCGGCAAAAAGCATGGCCGGCGCGGCCTATCAGGTTGTGCGCAGCGCTATTGTTGCAGGCACCTTGCCGCCGGGCTCGCGCCTGGGGCCTGCGGAAATCGCCGAACGCTTCGGTTTTGGCGTTACCCCGACCAGAGAAGCGCTCTCGCGGCTTTCGGCGGAAAATCTGGTCATTGCCTATGAGCAGCGCGGGTTCCGTGTCTCGCCCCTTTCCAGCGTGGAGC
>CAZGKS010000127.1:1730-6311 GCA_964526275.1 uncultured Methylobacterium sp.
AGCGCGATGCGATTATGCGCTCGATCGCGGAGGGCGGCGTGAAATGGGAGGCGGCGGTGATCGCCGCCTTGCATATTCTCAAGCGTTGCCCGGAACCAACCCCCGACCAGAGCGAGGCGGATCTCAATATCTGGAACCAGCGGCATGATGCGTTCCACGCCGCCCTGATGTCGGGCACGGATGCCCCGTGGCTCAAGCGGTTTCACGCTTTGAGCGTTGCGCAGATCGAGCGCTATCGCGTCGCGATTTTGCGCCATGGTGCCCTGCACGATGCACACAGCGCGGCCGCCCAGCTTTTGCCGCACATGATCTCGCATAAAGCGCATGATACTTTGTGCGAGGCCGTTCTTTCTGGCGATGCCGGGCTGGCAGAACAGACCTTGCGGCACCATATAACGGAAACAGCAAATATTTTCGTCGATCTATTTGAAAAAATCGCCCCCCAGATCGAAACCGGAGTGTAACCGATGCCGCAAGAGAACAAGCCGCAACCGGGCATGGTTCCGGTGTTATCCCCGCGCGGCATATTCCTTGGGGTCGAGGCGTTGGCGGGGCCCTTTATGGCAAGCGCTGCGGGCGCAATGTTGACCGCACCGGGGTTGGTTACCTGGTATCGCAATCTCAACCAGCCGTTTTTCACGCCGCCGGATAGCGTTTTTCCGCTGGTCTGGACGCTGCTTTATGCGCTGATGGCTTTGGCCTTCTGGCGGATCTTGCGGGTGATCCCCCCCTTGGCCAGCCGTCAATGCGCCAGCAGAAGGGGCGGGCTGTGGGGTTGTTTATCGCCCAGCTTGTCTTTAACGTGGCGTGGTCTTGGGCTTTTTTCTGGCTACAGATGCCATGGGCCGCTTTGGGGGTTCTGGCCATCCTGATCGGGCTTGTAGTGGCAACGCAGCGCGCTTTTTTCACCCTAGATCCAAGCGCGGGCCATGCCCTCTGGCCGTATCTGGCGTGGATCAGCTTCGCGTTTGTGCTCAATGCCGGGTTTGCGTTTCTGAACTGACCGGGGATGGATCAAGGGATTGAACGCATCAAATTTTTGAACAGCCCAAGGCACAGCCCAAGCTTGCGCCTATCAAGCCAGCGCCTATCGGCTTGCCTCTATGCCGCTTGTCCGGTCCGCTGCGCGGCTTTCCCCAAAGCGGCATGAATGGTCGTGCGGAACTGGGTAAGCATGAAGGGCTTGCTCAGCACATCCTGCACCAAACCGCTCAGCTCCCCCGCCCGCTCGCGTTGTTCGGCGTAGCCGGTCATCAGCACGATAGGAAGGGTGGGTTTTTCAGCGGCGATCGCCAGCGCCAGCGCGATACCATCCATGATAGGCATGCGAATATCGCTCACCACCAGATCAAATTCCACCGCGCGCAGGCTTGCCAGGGCATCCGCGCCATCGGCAGCTTCTTCGACCTGGTGACCATCGAGCTTGAGGAACCGCACCAAGGGAGCGCGAACCGTGGCCTCGTCGTCTACGATCAGGATTTTGGCCATAGTTTATCCCTCCAGCATGCCGATATAGGGTAATTGGCGGAATTTATGCGCGGCATCCATGCCATAGCCGACCAGAAAGCGATCTGGTGCCGTGAAGCCAATAAAATCAGCCTCATAGGGCACTGCACGGCCGGTGGGTTTATCGACCATCACGGCGGTGAAAACCTGCCTTGCCCCGCGTTGACACAGCAGCTCCCGCGCAAAAGCCAAGGTCCGGCCCGATTCCAGCACGTCATCGATCAGCAAGACATCGCGCTCGGCGACATCGCTTTCAATGTCCTTGGTAATCGTGACATGCCCCGAAGATTCGCGGCCTTCATGGTAGCTGGCCAGTTGCATGAACTCGACATCCGGCGACAACCCGGCCCGGTGCAGGGCGCGCAGCAGGTCGGCGGCGAAGATAAAGCTGCCGCGCAACACGGCCACAACCAGCAGATCTTCCGGGTGGCGGGCGGCAATTTCCTGCGCCAAGGTCTCGATACGCTCTGCGATCATGCCATGCGAGAAGAGAACCTCCGGGCCTTGCGCGGGGGGCGCCTGACAAGGGGAGGAAGCAAGCGAACCGAGCATCGGAAGCATCCAGCGTGAGAAGAGGCAGCAAGGCTACTGACCCAAGTTTCAACCTTCGAACAGGCGCGACTCAGGTTTATACCTTACCTAACGTCTCTCTCTAGCGGGATTGCCGGGCTTCTTCAAGGCAAGCCCCCTCCCGGCCGGAGTTTCGCACAGGATGATTTACTTGCGTTCACGCCTTTGCGAAATAGCGCCCACAATGTCATCCTTCTCGATAAAGCGGACCGTTACGCTATACCCTTCAGCGGGGGGATTGGCGAGCAACCGGCGGAAAGAGATCTGCCCGCCCGGCGGAATATCGCGCTCGCTGGCCTGGGCTGTCCAGACATAAAGTTCGCGGCCATTGCCATCCACCACCGCCAGACGCAGTATCGGCACCGAGGTTTTCTTGCGGCTTGAATTGAGGATTTCCCCGGTTACTTCAAGCGCTTCCTGCCCATTTTGGTCGACAATCCGCCCCTCGATCCGGCTCACCTGCAACAGCGACGGCGTGGAGGTATCCATCGCGATCCCGGCCATCGGCATCCATTGCGCGCGAAAAACGAATACGCCCGATAGCATCACGCAGGCCAAAGCCATGGCAAGGCCATAAGCTGGCGCGTGCTTGGGCAGGCGCTCGGAGAGGGTTTGGGCGAAATCATCGCGCCAATCCCGTTTTTTGGGCTTGCGTGGCATGGCCTTGCGCGCGGGGCGGGGGGCGGAAAGCTCCGCAGGTGCGGCCTGCTCGGCGGCAGGATCCAGCGGCGTTTCGCCCGGCGCTGTTTTGGCAGCAAAGGCGGTGTCAATCCCGCTTGTTTCTTCTGCTTCTTGCGTGTTCTGTGGGGCGTTAGCCGCCTCGCGGCCTTCATAACGCAGCGTTTCTGCATCGATTTGCGCGACAGCGTTGGGTGAAATACCCTGCATTCCCGGCATGTAATCTGGCGTTTTGCTGTTGGCCGCGCCAATCATGGCGGCTTGATCGGCGGGTGTTGCGGCAGAAAAATTCCCCGATTGCCCCGCTTCGCGCATAAGATCGCGGCGCGTGGCGGAAAGATCCGGTGGGTCTTGATCTTGGGCGGAGGGCGCTATCGTCCCCAAAGGGGTATTCATGCGGGCTTGGTCGTTTTGTTCCCCGGGCGCATGCGGCAAGGCTAAGATCGCCCCCGCGCCGGGCGTATTGGGGGCAGGCAGCACGCCGGTTTCCGGCTTTTTTGCGCCACTCCCTGCACCAGCGGGGGCTTGTTGCGCGGCCTCGCGATGCTCGTTGCGGGAAAAGGCGACCGGGCTTGTCGGCGATTTCTGGGCGCTATCATAGCTGCCTTTGGGCGAAACAGGCCAGGGCGGCGGCGGATCTGCGGCGCGTCGATGCCCAACCAGCGGAGGGCGCTCGTTGAACCCGGGCAGCTTGACGCTGCTGGGAGCGGGCGGTGTTCTGGGGGCAGAACCATCCTGCCAAGAACTGTCCTGCCTAGCTCCCTCTTGCCAAGCACTATCCTGCCAAGACCCCTCCTGCCTTGCCGGCCCTGCTTTGGGCGCAAATGCTTCTTCCTCGCTATCCGTTTGCGGCAAGGCGGCTTGTTGCCACGAGGTGCGGCAGCGCGCACAACGCACCTGCCGCCCCTGTGTGAACAGGGCCGCATTGACCTCGTGGGGAGCGTCGCATTGCGGGCATAAAATCCGCGCCATTGCGGGAACCTCTTTATCCAGGGCCGTTCCGTGCTAAGGAGCGGGAAATAGGCACAATGGGTATAGCCAACCGGCAAGGAGCCTATACCCTTAAGAGCGATTTTCTTATATGTGTTACCGAACAGCGTTAAGGCACCGTAAACAAGGCTCGGTATTTCGTGATCAAAAACGCTCTCCCGCCCCTCAATGCGCCCGGTTTTGACTGGGAAGGGGAAATTGTGCGCTTTGATAATGTCGGCTTGCGTTATGGAATCGGGCCGGAAATCCTAAAAGATGTCGATTTTTCGATCCATTCCCATTCTTTCCAGTTTTTGACCGGGCCATCGGGGGCGGGCAAGACCACTTTGCTCCGCCTGATCATGCAGACCCTTAAACCCACGCGCGGGCAGGTCAGCCTGTTCGGGCGCGATGTGATGCGAATCGATAAGGCGGAACTGGCGCATTTGCGCCGCAGGCTGGGCATCGTCTTTCAGGATTTTCGCCTGCTCGATCATTTAACCACCTATGAGAACGTCGCCCTGCCGCTGCTGGTGCATGGCCGGGAGGAGGCCAGCTACAAGGCAGAGGTGATCGAGTTGCTGCAATGGGTAGGGCTTGGGGAGCGCATGCATGTACCCCCTGTCATGCTGTCTGGGGGCGAAAAGCAACGCGCGGCCATTGCGCGGGCCTTGATTGTCCAGCCCGCCATTTTGCTGGCCGATGAGCCAACCGGCAACGTGGACCCAGCCCTAGCCCGCCGCCTGTTGCGGCTTTTCATTGAACTCAACCATACCGGCACCGCGATCGTTCTGGCAACGCATGACCTGCAATTGCTCGATCTGGTTTCCGCGCGCCGCATGGTGCTGACCGATGGAC
>CAZGKS010000128.1:0-1749 GCA_964526275.1 uncultured Methylobacterium sp.
CGCCAAGGGTGTCGAGCGCGTGGTCAAGGTGCGGCTCAATGCGGCGGAAAAGGAAATGATGGGCAAATCCATTGCTTCTGTCCAAAGCCTGATCGATGCGTGCAAGAACGTCAATCCGGCCCTTAGGTAAGAAAAAGCGGGGAGCGAACATCCTGTTCGTCTCCCCGTTTTGTTGTTTGCGTTGTTTCCAGCGCATTTATGCATTCGCTGCTTGCCAAATCCTATTTGCTACCTCCAAGGTGAACGATGAACATCCATGAATATCAGGGCAAGGCTGTCCTAAAAGCCTATGGTGCCAATGTTTCGGCTGGGTATCCGGCTTTAAGCGTTGCTGAAGCCGTTGAGGGCGCCAAAAAGCTCCCCGGCCCGCTTTATGTGGTCAAAAGCCAGATTCACGCCGGCGGGCGCGGCAAGGGCAAGTTCAAGGAGCTTGGGCCAGAATCGAAGGGCGGGGTGCGCCTTGCCAAATCGGTAGCCGAGGTTGAAGCGCATGCCAAGGAAATGCTGGGCAATACGCTGGTGACCGTGCAGACGGGCCCGGCGGGCAAGCAGGTCAACCGCCTCTATATCGAAGATGGTTCAGACATCGAAAAAGAGTTTTACATCTCGATGCTGGTCGATCGTGTGACCGGGCGCACCGCCTTTGTGGTTTCGACCGAAGGCGGGATGGACATTGAAAAAGTGGCGCATGATACGCCTGAAAAAATTATCACCTTTTCGGTGGATCCGGCGACCGGCGTGATGCCGCATCATGGCCGCGCGGTGGCCAAGGCTTTGGGGCTTTCCGGCGATCTGGCCAAACAGGCCGAAGTGCTGACCGCCCAGCTTTATCGGGCGTTCGTTGAAAAAGACATGGCGATGCTGGAGATCAACCCGCTGATCATCACCACAGAGGGCAAGCTCAAATGCCTGGATGCCAAGATCGGGTTTGATTCCAACGCGCTCTACCGTCACCCGGATGTGATGGAATTGCGCGATCTGACCGAAGAGGACCCCAAGGAGATCGAAGCGTCGAAATATGATCTCTCCTATGTGGCGCTCGATGGCACGATCGGCTGCATGGTCAATGGCGCGGGTTTGGCCATGGCGACGATGGATATCATCAAGCTTTATGGTTCCGAACCTGCCAACTTCCTCGATGTCGGGGGCGGGGCGACCAAAGAGAAAGTGACTGCCGCGTTCAAGATCATCACCGCCGATCCGAATGTCAAAGGCATTCTGGTCAACATTTTCGGCGGGATCATGAAATGTGACATCATTGCCGAAGGCGTTATCGCCGCTGTGAAGGAAGTGGGGCTGCAAGTGCCGCTGGTTGTGCGTCTTGAGGGCACCAATGTTGATCTTGGCAAGAAGATCATCCGGGATTCGGGCCTCAATGTCATCCCTGCCGACGATCTGGACGATGCCGCCCAGAAAATCGTCAAGGCCGTCCAAGGTTAAGGGGGAATACCAATGTCCATTCTCATCGATGCGAATACAAAAGTTATCACGCAAGGGTTTACCGGCAAGAACGGCACCTTCCATTCCGAACAGGCCATTGCTTATGGCACAAAGATGGTCGGCGGCACCTCGCCTGGCAAGGGCGGTTCCATGCATCTTGGCCTGCCGGTCTTTGATACCGTTGCCGAGGCGCGCGAGAAAACCGGGGCAGATGCCTCTGTGATCTATGTGCCCCCGCCCGGTGCGGCGGATGCGATCTGTGAAGCCATTGCGGCGGAAATCCCGCTGATCGTGTGCATTACCGAAGGT
>CAZGKS010000128.1:1759-6297 GCA_964526275.1 uncultured Methylobacterium sp.
CCCAGCAGCCGCCCGTCGGCCATGCCGCCGAGATAGCCGCTGATGCCGGTTACTGCGACGCGCATGGGCGGGTATCGGGACAGTAGCGGCCGGGGGCGAGGATGCCGGCGGGGTCAAGCGCGCGCTTGAGGGCTCGAAATCGCGCCTGATCGGCCCCAATTGCCCTGGTGTGATGACGGCGGGCGAGTGCAAAATTGGCATTATGCCCGGCAATATCTTCAAACGCGGCAATGTCGGCATTGTCTCGCGCTCGGGCACGTTGACCTATGAGGCCGTGTTCCAGACCACGCAGGAAGGTCTGGGCCAGACCACGGCGGTCGGGATTGGCGGGGACCCGGTGAAGGGTACCGAATATATCGCCATGCTGGAGCTGTTTCTGGCGGATCCGAAAACCGAATCGATCATCATGATCGGGGAGATCGGCGGTTCTGCTGAAGAGGAAGCGGCGCAATTCATCGCTGATGAAGCCAAACGCGGGCGCAAGAAGCCCATGGTTGGCTTTATTGCCGGGCGCACGGCGCCTCCGGGCCGCCGCATGGGGCATGCTGGCGCGATCATCGCGGGCGGCAAAGGCGGCGCCGAAGATAAAATCGCGGCGATGGAAGCGGCGGGTATCCGCGTTTCGCCCTCACCCGCGCGCCTTGGCAAGACGCTGGTTGAAGTGCTCAAAGGCAAATAATCTGGGGGCCGGGGTAACCTGGCCCTTTTTTCGCCTTGAGGAATGTGTCTGATCCGCTTCCATTAGGGGGGCGTGCCGATTGCTTTCCTAAAACGCTGTTTTTATCCCTTCGTGTATTTCACTGCGCCCCTCTGATCGAACCTTGAGTGGAAACTACCATGGATCGTGAGCTTGAACGTTCATCGCACTCGGATGTCACCGCCACCAGTGCGGCCTATCTTGAAGCGCTTTCTGGCGAGCGGGCGGCTGGCCCGTCCTGGGGGCGGGCCGATTGGCCGCCAAGCCCTCGCAATGAGTTGATTTCCGCGCTCGATAGCAATTGGGGCGTTGTTGAAAAGGCGGTTGCCGACAAGCTGAAGGGCAAGGTTGAGCAAGGCAAGGCTTCTGGCGCGGCCCCTGCTTCGGCGGCCGATATTCAGGCGGCGGCGCGTGATTCCGTGCGCGCCCTGATGATGATCCGCGCTTACCGGATGCGCGGGCATCTGCATGCCAATCTCGACCCGCTGGGGCTGGAGCCGGGCAAGGACCACGAGGAGCTGCATCCGTCTTCTTACGGGTTTGCGGAGGCCGATTGGGACCGCAAGATCTTCATTGATCATGTTCTCGGGCTTGAATTCGCTACTATCCGCGAGATGATGGCGGTGTTGCGCCGCACGTATTGTGACAGTATCGGCTATGAATTCATGCATATCTCGACGCCGGAGGAAAAATCCTGGCTCCAAGAGCGGATTGAGGGCGAAAACAAGGAAATTACCTTCACGCGCGAGGGTAAACGCGCCATCCTCAACAAGCTGGTGGAGGCCGAAGGGTTCGAGAAATATCTCGATGTGAAATTCACCGGCACCAAGCGTTTCGGGCTCGATGGCGGCGAGGCGCTGATCCCGGCGCTGGAACAGATCATCAAGCGTGGCGGCAATCTGGGTGTGCGCGATATTGTGTTCGGCATGGCGCATCGCGGGCGGCTTAATGTGCTCACGCAGGTGATGGGCAAGCCGCATCGCGCCCTGTTCCATGAATTCAAGGGTGGCTCGTTTGCGCCCGATGATGTGGAAGGCTCCGGCGATGTCAAATACCATCTTGGCGCTTCGTCGGATCGTAATTTTGATGGCAACACGGTCCATGTATCGCTGACCCCGAACCCGTCTCACCTTGAAATTGTTGACCCGGTGGTTTTGGGCAAGGTGCGCGCCAAGCAAGACCAGTTTGGTTGTACGCCCGAGGATCGCGGCGCGGTGATGCCGTTGCTGATCCATGGCGATGCCGCCTTTGCCGGGCAGGGGGTTGTGGCGGAATGTCTGGGGCTGTCTGGCCTTAAAGGCTATCGCACCGGCGGTTCGGTGCATTTTATCATCAACAACCAAATCGGGTTTACCACCTATCCGCGTTATTCACGCTCATCCCCGTACCCGTCGGATGTCGCCAAAACGGTGGAAGCGCCCATTTTCCATGTGAATGGCGATGACCCGGAAGCGGTGGTGTTTGTTGCCAAGGTTGCGACCGAATTCCGGATGAAATTCCAGAAGCCGGTGGTTATCGATATGTGGTGCTATCGCCGCTTTGGCCATAACGAGGGCGATGAACCGGCCTTCACCCAGCCGCTGATGTATCGCAAAATTCGCGCGCACCCTTCCACCTTGCAGCTTTATTCCGATAAATTAATCGCGGAGGGCGTGGTAACGGCGGGCGAAGTCGATAAAATGAAGGCGGATTGGCGCTCGCGGCTCGATGCTGAATTCGAGGCCGGGCAAGCCTATAAACCCAACCGCGCCGATTGGCTCGATGGCAAATGGGCCGGGCTCAAGAGTGTCAAGGAAACCGAGGATGATCCGCGCCGTGGCCAGACCGGCGTTGCGATGGATCGGCTCAAAGCGCTCGGGCTCAAGCTTACCGAAGTGCCTGCGGGGTTCAACGCGCACAAGACCTTGCAACGCTTTATGGAAAACCGCCGCAAGGCGATCGATAGCGGCGAGGGGCTTGATTGGGCGACCGGTGAGGCGCTTGCCTTTGCAACCTTGGTGACCGAAGGGCATCCGGTGCGGCTTTCTGGCCAGGATTGCGAGCGCGGGACGTTCTCGCAGCGCCACTCGGTGGTGATCGACCAGGAAAACGAAGATCGTCACACGCCGCTCAATGCGCTGGAGCCGGGGCAGGCGCGCTATGAGGTCATCAATTCGATGCTCTCTGAAGAAGCCGTTCTGGGCTTCGATTATGGCTATTCGTTGTCCGAACCCAATGCCCTGACCTGCTGGGAAGCGCAGTTCGGCGATTTCGCCAATGGTGCGCAGGTGTTGTTCGACCAGTTTATCAGCTCGGGCGAGCGCAAATGGTTGCGCATGAGCGGGCTGGTCTGCTTGTTGCCGCATGGCTATGAGGGCCAAGGTCCGGAGCATTCTTCAGCCCGGCTGGAGCGTTTTTTGCAAATGTGCGCC
This sequence comes from uncultured Methylobacterium sp., assembly GCA_964526275.1. Taxonomy (GTDB): domain Bacteria; phylum Pseudomonadota; class Alphaproteobacteria; order Rhizobiales; family Beijerinckiaceae; genus Rhabdaerophilum. The sequence goes on from CAZGKS010000128.1 coordinate 4,868, forward strand.
GAAGACAATATGCAAGTGGCCAATTGCTCGACACCGGCGAATTATTTTCACATTCTGCGGCGGCAGCTCAAGCGGGATTTCCGCAAGCCGCTGATCCTGATGACCCCCAAAAGCCTGTTGCGGCATGCGCGCTGCAAATCGGCCTTGGCAGAGCTGGCGGAGGGGTCGATTTTCCACCGCTGGTATCATGATGATGCCGAACGCTTGAAGGGCGAGAAAATCCAGCTTGTGAAGGACGATAAAATCCGCCGCGTGGTGCTGTGCACGGGCAAGGTTTATTACGACCTTTACGAGGAGCGTGAAAAGCGCGGTGTCAACGATGTTTACCTGTTGCGGGTGGAGCAGCTTTATCCGTTCCCGCTCAAATCTCTGGCGGAAGTGCTCGCGCGCTTCAAAGGCGCTGAACTGGTCTGGTGCCAGGAAGAGCCTAAAAATATGGGCGCGTGGAATTTTGTCGAGCCCTATCTCGAATGGGTGGCTGGGCAGGCCGGGATCAAAACCGCGCGCGCGCGCTATGCCGGGCGTCCGGCCAGCGCTTCTACCGCTGTCGGCCTGATGTCCAAACACCTTCAACAACTCAATGCCTTCCTAGAAGAAGCGCTTGGTTAAAACCGCACCTGCGAGGCCCTTATGAGCACCGAAATCCGCGTCCCTACCCTTGGCGAGAGCGTCTCTGAAGCAACGATCGGCAAATGGTTCAAAAAAACCGGTGATGCCGTGCGGGCAGATGAACCCTTATGCGAGCTTGAAACCGACAAGGTGACGCTCGAAGTGAATGCGCCGGCGGCGGGCACCTTATCCGAGATCATCGCGCGTGAGGGCGATACGGTGGGAGTTGGCGCGCTGCTCGGCATGATCGCCCAAGGGGCGGTGGGGGCAGCGCCTTCAGCGCCAGCAGCCAAGGTGGAAGCGCCCAAGGCCGCGCCGGTTTCCGCGCCCGCTCCGGCGGCGGGCACCATGCCGCCCGCACCGGCCGCAGCGCGCATGATGGCGGAGACCGGGCTTTCGGTTGCCGAAGGTTCCGGCAAGCGTGGACAGGTGCTCAAGGAAGATGTGATGCGCGCGGCCAGCGCGCCCGTTGCTGCCCCTGCGGCACCGCGTGCGGCCAGCCCGGTCTCGGATGCGCAGCGCGAAGAACGCGTCAAGATGACCAAGTTGCGGCAAACAATCGCGCGCCGCCTGAAAGAAAGCCAGAATACAGCGGCCATGCTCACGACCTTCAATGAGGTGGATATGAGCGCGGTGATGGCTCTGCGCAATCAATACAAGGATCTGTTTGAGAAAAAACACGGCGTTAAGCTTGGTTTCATGAGCTTTTTTGTCAAGGCCTGCGTTCAGGCTCTGAAAGAACTTCCAGGGGTCAATGCCGAGATTGATGGCACGGATATTCTTTACAAAAATTATTATCATGTCGGCATTGCGGTCGGGAC
>CAZGKS010000129.1:0-6294 GCA_964526275.1 uncultured Methylobacterium sp.
CGCAAGTTCGGTGTCGCTGCCGACCATGGTTTCAATTTTGCGCACGGCGTGCAGCACCGTGGTGTGATCGCGCCCACCAAACCGCCGCCCGATTTCCGGCAGCGAGCGCAAAGTGAGCGATTTGGACAGATACATCGCGATTTGCCGGGGCCGCACCACATTGGCCGTACGGCGGGAGGAAAGAATATCAGCCCGGCTTACATGGTAATGATTGGCGACAAGGCGCTGAATATCCTCGATCTTGACCTTTTTGGGCTCCCGCTGGCGGATAAGATCGCGGATCGCCTCTTCGGCGGTAGCCGGGTCCAGCCGTTCCCCGCTCAAGGTCGCATGGGCCAGCAGGCGATTGACTGCCCCTTCCAGATCGCGGCCGCTGGTGGTTACCAGCCGCGCCACATGCTCGATCACCGCGCGCGAAACCTCAAAGCCGGGTTGATGCGTTTGCGCTTGCGCGATGCGACTTTCCAAAATCTGCAACCGCAAGGCATCATCGAGCGCGCCGATTTCTACGACCAGCCCGCCCGCAAGGCGCGATTGCACCCGCGTTTCCAGCCCCTCCAGATCCGAAGGGGGGCGGTCAGCGGCGACAATCACTTGTTTGCCAGAATCCATCAAGGCGTTGAGAATATGGCAAAATTCCTGTTGGGTCTTGGGGCCGTGCAAAAACTGCGCGTCATCGAGCACTAAAATATCAATGTTGCGCAGGGTCTCCTTGAAGGCCATGGCGGTCTGGCTCTTGAGCGAGGCGACAAAACCATACATGAAACGTTCGGCGGTTAAATACAAGACACGCCGTCCGTTGCCTTCGCTGGCTTGGGCAGCGGCTTGTAACAAATGCGTTTTGCCGAGCCCCACATTGGCATGGACAAACAGCGGGTTGAACATCGGCCGCTCATCGGGCTGCGCTTGCGCGATCTGCAGGGCGGCGGCATGCGCCATATGGTTCGAGCGGCCAACGCGGAAAGTCTCGAACACAAACCGGGAATCGAGCGGGGAGCCCATTGCGCTGTCGCGGTCGGTGGCGGGGCGCGGGCGGGGATCGGCGAGGGCGGGGCTTGGCGAGAGCGTTTCCGGCGTGTCGGTTGAGGGCGTTGAGAGGTCGGCCGCTGAAACCACGACGGGCGTGCTGATCTTGCCGCTGGCATGGCGCAACACAATCGCAATTTTGGTAATCGCCTCGGCCTCATGGCGGAAATGACGGGTGATTTTTTCAGCGTAATGCTGGCTGATCCAGTTGCGCAAGAATTTGGTGGGTACGGAAAGGGTGGCGCAAGGGGGGGTGAGCTGCACCAGTTCAAGGCCGGTGAACCAGCTGGCATAGACATCCTCTCCCAGTTCCATCCGCAACCGGGCGCGCACGCGATCCCACAAGGCTTTGATAGCCGTTGCGGTATCTGCCGTGCCGGGGGCCTCCGGTAGCAGGGAGGTGGTTGGAACAGAAAGTAAATTCGACATAAACCCTCGCAATGCGCCAGCACGTTAAATGCGGTGCAGAAAAAACGATAAGCAGAAAACAACCGGAAGCGTTTTTAAAAGAAGTCTAGTGTTCAGAGCAAAGTCTCGAAATATATAAAAACATACGCAAACTCGGTATCATCTTATAGCTCCGGCAACAGAACGCACAGGCAGAAAAGCATTCTGCTTTTTTACGCTTTATAATCTTGATGGATCAGCGAAAGAACGGCCAGCGCCCTTTCGTTAAGAAAGTCTTAAGCGCCGCCCCCAGAGGGCGCAAGCTTCTTTTGTTTTTTTTTGGGAGGGGGCTTCGGGAAGGTTTTTTAGCCCTAAAACAGTGCGTTGATTCTGCGGTTTGATTCTTGTTGAAACCCCGCTTAGCCCCCCATAACAGACCGCGTAGAATACAGGTATATTTGTTACGTATGTAAAAAGATGTTGAGGGTCTGTTTAGAGGCTTTACCTGCAAGCTAATGAAAAACAAAAGCTTTTTTTGATCGAATTTCGTCGCCCTGTTCAGCGATTCGCCGCCAATATGCTTTTTTGAGTCAAGGCCTAATCGCGCCGCCATCCCATGCATTTTTGCATTTTGTGACTTTCAAAGGCAGAAAATACGTCAATATGGCAGGCCAAAACAAAAAAACGCGCCAGAAGGCGCGCTCAAAATCGTTCTGCAAATGCATGTTTCCTTGTTCGGGCAGGCGAGCTTAAGCGCTGCCCATCTCCAAAGATGCAGGCGCAACCGCTGGATGTTACGCTTGGGCGCTCGCCATAGCGCGAATGCGGCGCACCAAACGCGATACCTTGCGGGAAGCCGTGTTGCTGTGCACAACCCCGCGTTGGGCGGCGATGCGCAATTCGGGTTCCGCCCTCACCATGGCCGCCAAGGCAGCGGCCTGATCGCCCCGGGTGATCGCTTCTTCGACCGAACGGACGGAAGAGCGCATCCGGCTGCGGCGCGCCTTGTTGATCTCGGTGCGACGAACGGCCTGACGGGCCGCTTTTTTGGCGGATTTGGTATTAGCCATGGGGTAACGGACTCCGATTCCGAAAGATGAAGCATGCCGCCACGGCCTGCTGCAAACAACAAAAAACGGCCGCAAACGCAGCCCTTCTTGCGCTACTGCCACGATCTTCGTGCCGCGTCAATCCCTATCCCTCTTCTTGCGCAGGATTGCTTAAAACCCTCAAACCCGATAGCACGGAGATAAAGGGGGCGCGGATGGCCAGAACGGGTATTTTTTCAGACACAATGATCACGGATCTGCATGCAGCGGGCGCGATTATAACGCCTGCGCCCTTTGTGCAAGGGCAGATCCAGCCGGCCAGCCTTGATTTGCGCCTTGGTTTGCGCGGTTGGCGCATGCGGGCGAGTTTTCTGCCTGGCACAGGGCGCTCGATGGAGGCGCGCATTGCCGCTCATGCGCTGCACGCGCTCGATTTAAGCGCGGGTGCCGTGCTTGAAAAAGGCTGTGTTTATCTGGTCGAGATTGCCGAAACGTTGGCTTTGCCCCCCGATCTTTCCGGGAGCGCCAACCCCAAAAGCTCCACCGGGCGGCTCGATGTCTTTACGCGGGTGCTTGCCGAAAATGTGCCCGCGTTTGATACCATTCCGGCAGGGTATTGCGGTAAGCTTTATGCCGAAATTTCGCCGTGCACCTTCCCGGTTCTGGTACGGGGCGGCTCACGCCTGTCGCAAATCCGCTTCCGGCGCGGGATAACACGGCTGGAGGATGACGCCTTGCGCGCGCTGCATGCCAAGGCCGCGTTGGTCGATCGCAAGGCCGCGCTTATTCAAGATGGTCTGGCGCTTTCGGTGGATCTGACCGGTTTTGACGCGGAAGGGCTGATCGGGTATCGTGCCCGCCATTATGCGGGTTTGGTGGATGTCGATGCCCCGCAATCGCGCCCGGCACGGGATTTCTGGGAGCCTATCCACCGCAGTGCCGGGGGCGAATTGGTGCTCGATCCGGGGGAATTTTATATTCTCGCCTCCAAGGAAGCTGTGCATATCCCGCCCGATTGCGCGGCCGAGATGGTCCCTTTCGATCCGATGATGGGGGAATTCCGGGTGCATTATGCCGGGTTTTTTGACCCCGGTTTTGGCCATGCTGCCGCTGGCGGCGCCGGTGCGCGTGCCGTGCTGGAGGTGCGCTCGCGCGATGTGCCCTTCCTGATCGAGGATGGCCAGCCGGTCGCCCGGCTGATTTTCGAGCGCATGGCGCAAGTGCCGGCCACGCTTTATGGCACCGCACGCGCCTCCAATTATCAGGCGCAAGGGCTCAAACTCTCCAAGCATTTTGTACTTTAGAGCCCTTTCCACCAGCAAGGCCGCTGGCCGGAGTTGCCCTTCCGATCAGGGCGCATAAAGGGGTTTACGGTGCAAATAAGGCTTTCCTCCCGGCAGGCAAGCACGGTACAAAGGCAAAAATCCAGCACGGCCGGAGCCTCGGCAGGCATGGCCAAACCTTTTGGCAGACAACCATTTTGACAGGAACAAGGGAGAGATCGATGTCTGAACCCGTGGCGGCCCCGGCGGCCGAACTTAAACCGATTGATATATCAACGCTCGATTTTGTCTCGCTGGCATGTTCCCGCGTTTGCCACGATGCTGTCAATCCGGTCGGTGCAATCATCAATGGCTTTGAGCTGCTTGAAATGGAATCGACCGAGGAAGGGCGCGCAACCACGTTGCAATTTATCCGGGAAAGCGCCGAAAATGCCTCTGCCAAGCTGCAATTTGCGCGCATCGCGTTTGGTGCCGGGGGCGGCGCAGGCGCTTCGGTAGAGCTGGGCAATGCGCATCAATTGATCGAAAACCTGTTCAAATTCGAGAAAGCCTCGCTCGAATGGCACCTGCCTCGGTTATATGTTGGAAAAAACCAGGTTAAATTGCTGATGAATCTGGTGCTGATGTCGCTCAAATTCATCCCGATGGGCGGGGTTATTTCGGTCACCATGGCGGGGGATGCCGAAAATCCGGAATTCACGCTGATCGCCAAAGGCCCAAAGCCGCGCATCGAACCAACCATGTTGGATCTGCTCGAAGGGCGTAGCCTTGATGGGAATGTGGATGCTTATAGCTACCAGATCTTTTTCACGGGCACCTTGGCGCGTGCCGCCCATATGGCGCTGACCCTGGAGCTGGATCAAGAACAGGTCTGCGTGATCGCAAAGCCCAAATCCTGAAGCATTGATCTGGAAAGGGGCCTGCCCCTAAGGCACGCGCACCACACGGCGCCGCGGGTTTGTGGCGGTGCCATAAACCAGTGTGACCTGCATGGGCGGGGTTGCGCTCATGGCTTCGAGCATCAGCTGGCGGGTCGTGGGGGTCTCGCCGATGGGCTCCACGCGGAATTCCGGTTCCATTGGGAAGGCAGAAAAAGCGACGGAAGTGCCCTGTGGCTCGGGCCATGGAAGGTCAATCTGCCAACGCGGCTTTCCTGCGCCCGGCAAGCGGATAACCGACCAAGCCGGGCGAGGCGATTGCGGTTCGATCCCGGAAGGAGGATTGCGGTATGTAGGCGCGCTGCGGTCAGGGGCGGGGTCCTCTGGGCGGGTGTCGTCTTGCGGTAACTGCGCGCGCATTTTTGCATAAAGGTGTCTGTCGTCGGGTGTGGCGCGGGTTGCGCCCTCTTGGAGGGTTAGCCGCGCCTCCAGCGGCAGGCAGATCTGCTGGCAAATGGCAAAAGCAATATGCATCTGCAACACAATGGGCGGGCTGGCGGGATTTGTGCCTTCCGCTTGAGCATTGATACGCTGCCCGGTGATCATAAAGGCGGTTTGTTCGCGGTACCCGATCAATGTACCGCCTGCGCCATCCTCAAAGCGCGCGGGGAAAGGCAGGTCCACACGCAACGCCTGCACGCCTTGCGAATGAGCGAAATTGAAGGTTGGGCCAAGGCCTGAATCGCCGGGGTTTATCCAATAGGTTTTGAAGCCTGGCGCCAGATCCAGCCGGAGCATGGCGGCGAACTTTCCCGGTTCTGCGGGCATCTCGATGAGTTTAAGCGTGCCTTCCCGCCAATGTGCGGCAGAATTTGGCGCTGCTTGTCCCGGAAAAGCGGCCCATAGCCAACCAAAAACGATGCAGGCGAAGCGAAACATGAAACCCTCGATACGGCGCTCGGTTCTCTTGAAAGGGCCTTTATATACATTCTACACGGCTGGATGCCATCCAAGAAGCGTTTTGAGTCCACGTTCTGTGCGGGCGCCCTGTCGGTCTACCCAAACACAGGCGTGCAGATGCTTTGAAAATTCAAATAAAATTTTTGCGGCAAGCCTTGCAATCCCTCTTGGCAAGCGGGCCTGCGCCTGTAACATAAGGGGTATGATGATCGATGATCTGGTGCGCGCAGGTAAGGATGGCCCTCTGGCCGGGCAGGTGCTGCTGGCCATGCCGGGGATGGAAGATGAACGCTTCCACCGTGCGGTGATTTTCATATGCGCGCATTCGGCCCATGGTGCGATGGGGCTTGTTGTCAACAAGCCCGATTACCGGATCAGTTTGCCGGATCTGCTGCTGCAACTGGAAATGATCGGGTTGGAGGAAGCGCGGCAGCTTCCGCAAAAGGCGCTGCAACTGCCCATTATGGCGGGCGGGCCGGTTGAAACACGACGAGGGTTTGTTTTGCATAGCCAAGACGGCCTGGTGGAAGGTTCCAGCGTTGCGGTGGGGCCGGATTTGGCGGTAACGCTCACCTTGGATATTCTGCGCTTGATTGCGGAAGGGCGGGGGCCTAACCGGGCGCATCTGATGTTGGGCTGCGCCCTGTGGGCGCCCGGGCAAATCGAGGCTGAAATCGCGCAAAATGCCTGGTTGACCACCTCGCTTGAACC
>CAZGKS010000130.1:0-6276 GCA_964526275.1 uncultured Methylobacterium sp.
CCAGAGGGCAGCGATTGTTCGCGCAGCCCGCGCGCGGAGCAATGCCTTGAGTTTTTAGAAGGCGTTTTCGATCGGATTGAAGTCCGGCGAGTATGGTGGCAGATAGCGCAATTCCAGCGAAAATTGGAACCGGTTTCGCGTCCGAAATTGCGTTAAAACAAAGAGATAGAGCGTTTCAGGCGAGTCAATCTTCGCTGAAAACGCTCCAGAACGTGCTCGACACAAGCTCGGAATGCATCGCCATTCATGGCGCCATCCAGAACCATGGGGGCGGTCATACCGGTCAGGCGCAGTGCGCCGGTGAATGTCGTCGTCTTCCAATGCCGGTGCGGAATGCCCGCTCGGCACCGCTCACCCTTTTGGGAGCGGCCACGAATGCGAGCCATCTTCGTGTTGAGACCCGTTTCATCGATAACGACAAGCTTTTCTGGATCAAGATCGAGTTGGGCATCAAACCATTCCTGACGCTGTTTCAGAAGGCCAGGGCGTTCCTGCTCCCGTGCATGGGCGGATTTTTTTATATGTGAAGCCGCGCGAGCGCCGCCACTTGCTCAACATGGATCGTTCGATCTTCACGCCGCGCTCGCCGCCGAGGCGCGCCACCATCTCGTTGAGCGTGATGACCTGGCGGCCGTTCTCATCACGGTTGATTTTCGCCAGCGCGAGCGGATTTTCGACATAAAATCCGACGGCTTTCCTTCGTCAAGCCGATTGCCACCGATGACGATTTTGCCTTCCCCGAGCGTGGCGAAAGTTGTGCCCTGGACATTGCGGAATTCGTAATCCGCCTTGATCCCCGGCAGCGTGGTGCCATTGCCAAGTTTCGAGAGGCCGCTGAGCGTAAACGACCAATCAAGATACTTATCCCTATCCGCATTGTCGGAAAAGGTCAGTGATTTGGCGCTAAGGTCGAGTTTATCGCTCGTGCTGGCGATGGTCGCAGCTTTGAGATCAAGGTTGCCGCAAACGCGGGGGCGGCTTTGCTGCTGGGCTGCGGTTGATCTTTCGGTTGATTTTCAAGGATCGGCAAATGCGCGCGCAACATGGCACCATAAAATCCGCCAGTTTCAAAATCGCTGCTACGATTTTTTTGGACAGGCCATAGCTGAGAGGGATCACCCTTTTTGTTGTGCGTCAAATTCTGCTTTCAGCTTTTCAAAATTCTTGCGCATGTTCGCGATTTTTCGTGGCGTTACCTTACCGTCTCTGGCAACTGCTTCCAAGAATTTTATTGCCACCAAGCCCCAGAATTTTTTTCCCAGTGGCGTAAATTCATCGGAGTATAATTTAAAATTATCTGGAAGTTCTATTATATTGTTTGGTAAATTTCCATTATACATTTTTTTTCGTCCATAAGTTGGATAATCGGCCAAAACGTCTCCTTCATGCCCATCAAACCTCCAGGCATCAGCGGGTCCCTCCACATACTTTTCTCGAAATCAAGAAGTGTATTTCTGTGCATCATGGCCTCCGATCAAGTCTGGTTATAACGCGAGATACATCTACCAATTGCCCTGTGCTCCGATCCCGAATGAACGTGGCACCCATATCGCGAATCGCCTCTTCTTTCGATTGCTGTGGTATCTTATTCGCCGTCAAACTTGTCACCTCAACCAATTCCTTGGCTTCGCCATTTTCGATAACCGCCCAATCAATACGTCGCGCCGTGCCATCTGCTCCACGCACAATCGTTCCATCGGCGTTACGCAAATATACTTCTCGTTGAATATTGCCAGAAGGATAGGCCGCCTTCAACTCATTGCCGACAAGCACCTCGCGCTTGCGTGCCACCGCTATCTCACGCAGGAAAGCGCCCTGCGGCTGGCGCACAACAAGTTCTCCGGTTTTCTCATCCACATAGGCACGCCCTTTGCGAACGAGTTGATCAACGGCGTTTTTTGCAAGGATTTCGCCGCCTTCCGCCACAACTTCACGGATACCATTGCGCAGAACCGACCCGACAATGGCTATGCCTTCGCCAAAACGGAGAGGTGGAAGCAATACGAATATATCATCATACGGTTCTGCTCGGCCGCTGGGGAGCATGTCCCGATAGCGCGCATACTCAGCGGCATTGGCGACAATTCGCCGCACCATTGTTGAGTCTGAATAGTTGTGGTCAAAGCCCAAAGTGGCGGTTTGCCGACATTATCGGCGCACAGCGTATAGGTCTTGGCGGCAAGCTCCAGTTCTGCTTGCACGACTGAAAAACGCCCTCGATCTTCTGCTGTCGCAGTGCCAGAGCGAAATCGAGCCTGCAATTCGTTGAATTCAGGCAGAAGGACTTGGAGTTTTGTCTCCGCATCGGCAACAAGAACGCGGGCACGCTCGAACCAATCTCTGGCCAAATGCGAACCGCTCTTTGGTTTGCCATCCGGCAACTCCCGGAAAATGCCGTAAGCCCCCCGAGAACAGCTCCAAATCAGGGGCCTCAAAACGCCTGCAATGTCGTGAACACGGTTATCTGTGCGGGTGGCGCGTCAGCTTAACGCAGGGCAATCTCTATGGCTCTCCAGCAGCGCCAGAAAACAATCGGGTTGAACGGAACGGGATGGTGGGCGCGACAGGGATTGAACCTGTGACCCCTTCGGTGTGAACGAAGTGCTCTGCCGCTGAGCTACGCGCCCCTTGGAGTGGCGATAGGCGATGCATGGGCCCTTCGTCAAGGCTTGAGGTGCGTTTATTATGCGGTTTTTCATAACCGAGGCGCAAGTGTTGCAATCGCGGCGTCTAATTCGTCGAAATGATGGATCAATACATCCGGCCCGAGCGCCTGCATCGGGGTGGGCGTATAGCCGAAGCTCACGCCAATCACCGGCATGCGGGCAGCTCTGGCGGTTTCAAGATCGGTGATCGAATCCCCCACCATAATCCCGGTCTTGGCGCCCAAAGCTTCACAGCACGCCAGCAGCGGCAGCGGATCCGGCTTGGCGCTGGCGAAGGTTTCCCGCCCCGCAAGGATACCAAACAGCGGTGCCACCCCCAACGCCTCGATCAGCAGGCGGGCATGCCGCTCGGGCTTGTTGGTGCAGATGCCCAGCCGATGCCCGCGCGCATGAAGACGCTCCAGAGCGGTGAGCGCGCCGGGAAACAACACCGAGTGATCCGCGATATGATCGGCATAATGGCGCAAAAACGCCTCGAACAGGGTATCGAGTTTTGGAGCAGAAAGCGGCGCGCCCGCTGCGGCGAAGCCGCGCTCCAGCAAGGCGCGCGCGCCCGCCCCCACCAAGCTGCGCGCGGCCGCAAGGGGCAAGGGCGCCAGCCCTTCCTGCACCAGCAGATGGTTGAGCGTGGCCATGATATCCGGGGCGGTATCGGCAAGGGTGCCATCAAGGTCAAAGATCACGGGGGGGAGCATGCGGGGTTCCTTGGCAGGGGGCGGCGCGCGGGACGATGTGCGAGGGTGGAAAGCGTTTGGATAAACGCCACGCGCGCAAAAAGCACGTTGAAGTTCGGTATATTCCGATTGGAGCACGCTATGGTGTGATGGAATCAAAACTGTGCACTAGCGCTTTGTTTTGTCGTAGGTTGTTGCGCAAAACTGGCTTCCACTTTTGCGCAACATGCTCTATGCCTTTGCCTGTAAAAAGGCAATCCGCATCCGCGGTGAAAGCGCCCACCTTGCGAAAGATCCTTCCATGAGCGATGCTCTGAAAAAAGCTGCAGCCTACGCCGCTGCCGATGCCGAATTAAAAACCGGCATGAAACTGGGGCTGGGCACAGGCTCCACCGCGCGGTTTTTTGTTGAAGCGGTTGCAGAGCGCATGGCGCACGGAGAGCGCTATCTGTGTGTGCCGACCTCGGAGGCCACGCGCCGCCAGGCGGAAGCTTTGGGCATTTCCCTCGCTCGGCTGGAGGATGTCGCGCCGCTGGATCTTACCGTCGATGGCGCCGATGAACTCGATCCCGCCCTCACCTTGATCAAGGGGGGAGGGGGCGCGTTGCTGCGGGAGAAAATCGTGGCGTTTCATTCCAAGCGTATGATCGTGATTGCTGATGCCTCCAAACAGGTCGCGCGGCTGGGGGGCTTTGCCTTGCCGGTCGAGGTAACCCCCTTCACCCATGCCCTAACCGCGCGAGCGATAGCGCAGGCCTTTGCCGATCTGGGCGTGTCGCTGGCCCCCCGGCTGCGGCTTATGCCCGATGGCGCGCCCTTTTATACCGATAACGCCAACCTGATCTATGATTGCCCGGCAGGCATTTTACCCAATGCACGGGCTTTGGCGGCGGCTTTGGAAAAAATTCCCGGCCTTGTGGATCATGGGCTGTTTATTGGCCTTTGTTCTGCCGCTTATCTGGCCGATGAGAGAGGGGTTGCCGTGCTGCGTGCAAACGCCTAGAGCATTTGCAGGCATGATCGTATCTTTGGTTCCGGGCGTTTGGCGAGGAGCCTGCAAGGAGAAAATAAATGGTTCAAGTCGGTATCTCTTCGTTGTTTTCTGGTCGGGGCAAGGCCTCTGTTGCCAAAGCGTTGCGCGTTGGCGTTGTTTATGTGTTGGTTGCGCTTGGCGGCGTCTGCGGTGCTTATGCGCAAACTGCCCCCACCCGAGCTCCTGCCGTGCCCGGCGGCATGACCGCTACGGAACTTGAAAAAGCGCTCGCGGCAACGTTTACGCCCAGCCATCTGGCGCTGGCAGCGGATGTGTTGCGCGGTTCTGGTTTGGTGACGATGTTCGATAATTCGCTGCCCAATGTGGTCGGAAATCTGCGCGTCAACATCACCCGCCAGCGCCCGGAACTCACCAAGGAAATCGAAGAATCGCTCAAGGTTGTGGAATCGGAAATCGCCAAGGTTGTGACTGACGGCGTGAATGGTGCCGGCCGGTTGCTGGCGATCCGCTTGAGCGAAGCGGAACTCAAGGAGGTCAATACCTTCCTGACCTCCGCCACGGGCAAAAAATATGTCGCTGCCCTGCCGCAGATGATGGAGCATCTGCTCCCGTTTCTGGAAATCTGGAAGCAGGAGGCCGGCAATCGCCTGATGCAGGTGTTTCGCGATGAAATGGCCAAACGCGGCCACAAGATCTAACGCGGCCACAAGATCTGAAGGATAATCCCCATGCCTGCCGCCGGTTTCGATGTTGATCTGTTGGTAATCGGCGGTGGTTCGGGCGGGGTGCGGGCGGCGCGGATCGCCGCCTCTTACGGTGCGCGCGTGATGCTCGCCGAAGAATTCCGCATGGGCGGCACGTGTGTTATTCGCGGCTGCGTGCCCAAGAAACTCTACGTCATGGCCTCGCGCTTTGCGCGCGATTTTGCCGATGCCCGCGGCTTTGGCTGGAATATCGGTCCCGTGCAGCATGATTGGCAGGCGCTGGTCGCCGCCAAGGAGCGCGAGATCACCCGCCTGGAGGCGCTTTACGCCAAGGGCCAGCGCGATGCCGGGGTGGAGGTTGTCGCCTCCCGCGCGGTGCTGGAAGGGCCGCAAGTCGTGCGGTTGTTGGCCGATGGCCGCTTGATCCGCGCCCGGCATATTTTGCTGGCCACAGGCGGCACGCCCCAAAGCCATGCCGAAATTCCGGGGCATGAAGCGGCGCTTTCTTCCAATGAAATTTTTGATCTGCCGACCTTTCCCAAACATCTAGTGGTGATGGGCGGGGGCTATATAGCGCTCGAATTTGCCAGCCTTTTCCGCTTGTTGGGCGCGCAGGTCACGCTCATTCATCGCGGGGAGGCGGTGTTGCGCGGCTTTGATGCCGATCTCCAAAGCGGCCTTCTGGAGGCGTTGCAGGCGGCGGGGATCCGTTTTCTGCTCAGCGATACCATCACCCGGATCGAGCAAACCAGCGCGGGTATGCGCAAGGTTTTCACGCGGGAAGGGGCGGAACTGGAAGCCGATGCCGTACTGTTTGCCACCGGGCGCGTTGCCAACACGGTAGGGCTTGGGCTTGAAGAAGCGGGCGTTACGCTCGATTCGCGAGGGTTTATTGCGGTGGATGCCGCTTCCCAAACCACCTGTCCCTCCATTTACGCGGTGGGCGATGTCAATGGCCGCGCCGCGCTAACCCCGGTGGCGATCCGCGAAGGGCATGCCTTTGCCGATAGCGTTTTTGGTGGCAAACCCTCGCAGGTAGACCACACCCTGATGCCCACGGCGTTGTTCACCACGCCCGAGATCGGCACGGTTGGTTTGAGCGAGGAACAAGCGCGCGCGCGCTACACGGTGGTGGATCTGTACCGCACAAGGTTTCGCCCCATGCGCGCAACTTTGGCGGGCAGAGAAGACCGGATGATGATGAAAGTGCTGGTGGATGGCCAAACCGACCGCGTGCT
>CAZGKS010000131.1:0-6274 GCA_964526275.1 uncultured Methylobacterium sp.
AGTTTTTTTGGCTCGCTCAAATACCCGCCCGGCTTTTCGCATTTCGATTACGTGAACCCAGCGGCCCCAAAGGGGGGTGAAATTGCCCTTGGCGTCTCCTCGACCACGGGCAACCAGAATTTCCAAACCTTCGACACCCTCAATATTTTTTCGCGGCGCGGCAATGGCGCCGCCGGGATGGGGCTTATCTTCGATTCCCTGATGACAAGCGCTGCCGATGAGCCCGATTCCCTCTACGGCCTTGTTGCCGAAAGCGTCTCGATGCGGGCCGATGGTCTGGCCTGCCGCTTCACCTTGCACCCGCAAGCGCGGTTTCACAACGGCACCCCTATACGCGCGGAAGACGTCGTTTTCACGCTGGAAACGCTCAAAAGCGCGCAAGCCTACCCAATTTATCCGCAAATGCTGCGGCAGGTGGAAAGCGCCCTTGCGCTCTCGCCGCAGGAAGTAGAATTCCGCTTCACGCCCGGCCGCTCGCGCGAAGTACCGCTGATCGTTGCCGGGTTGCCTATTCTCTCCCAAGCCTATTACGCTGCCCATCCCTTTGAGGCGGGCACGCTGGATCAGCCATTAGGCTCCGGCCCCTACCGCGTGGAAGCGCTGGAGCAAGGCCGCTCGATCACCTTCAAGCGCGTGCGCGATTATTGGGGCCGCGACCTGCCCACCACACGCGGGCACCATAATTTTGAGATCATCCGCTATGAATATTTCCGCGACCGCGAGGCCGCGTTCCAAGCCTTCACTGCGGGCGTTTATACCTTCCGCGAGGAATTTACCTCGCTAATCTGGGCCACGCGTTACGATTTCCCGGCTGCCAAAGCAGGGCGCGTCAAGCGCGAAACCATCCCCGATGGCCGCCCCTCGGGCACCCAGGGCTGGTTTTTCAACACGCGGCGCAAGGTCTTTGCCGATCCTCGCGTGCGTGAAGCCCTCGCCATGGCCTTTGATTTCGAATGGGCCAATAAAAACCTGATGTATTCGCTCTATAAGCGCACCAATTCCTATTTCGAGAACTCCCCGCTCAAAGCCCAAGGCGCGCCCGATACCGCGGAACGCGCCTTGCTGGACCCCCTGCGCGCCCTTTTGCCGGACAGCGTTTTTGCCCCGCCCGCAGATATGCCGATCACCGATGGTACCGGGCAAGACCGCACGGTTTTGCGCGCCGCCAGCCAGCTTCTGGCACAAGCGGGCTGCAAAAAAGGCGAAGACGGTGTTCTGCATTTGGCGGATGGCACCAAATTATCGTTTGAATTTCTGGAAACCGATACCGGGCTGACCAAACACGTGGAAGCCTATATCCGCACCTTGCGCCTGCTGGGCGTAGAGGCGCGCATCCGCCAGGTGGATCCCTCCCAATACCAGCGCCGCGTGCAAGAATTCGATTTCGACGTGGTATCCGCGCGCTTTACCATGTCGCTGGCGCCGGGCGAATCGCTCAATCTGCTGTTCTCCTCCCGTGCGGCAGCGCAAACCGGCTCGCGCAACCTTGCGGGCATTCGCAGCCCCGCCATCGACACCTTGATCGAACAGGTGATCGCTGCCCCCACGCGCGAAGCGATCACCCCCGCAACCCGTGCGCTCGACCGCGCCTTGCGCGCCGGCCATTACTGGATCCCCGCCTGGCATTCCGCAGAACACAAAATCGCCTATTGGGACCGTTTCGAGCGTCCCGGCCCCATGCCGCCGCTGGCAGGCTCGGCGGATGGCTTTGCCACCGCCACTTGGTGGGCAAAACAAGGAGCCCCATAATGGCCGCCTATCTGCTGCGCCGCCTCGCGCTCATGGTACCAACCTTGCTGGGGATCATGGCGCTCTCTTTCGTGCTGATCCAGTTTGCGCCGGGCGGGCCGGTTGAAAAGGTGATCGCGCAATTGCAAGGGCTCGATACCGGCAACCGTGCCGGGGGCGGCTCTGGCGGAGAAATTGGCGCAGGCGCCATCGATTCCAGCACCGCCTATCGCGGCGCACAGGGGCTGGACCCCAAGCTCATCGCCGAACTGGAAAAGCAATTCGGCTTTGACAAACCCGCCCATGAGCGGTTTTTCAAGATGATCCACGATTACGCACGGTTTGAATTCGGCAATTCCTTTTTCCGCGATGCCCGCGTAATCGACCTAATCAAAGAAAAACTCCCCGTCTCGATCTCGCTCGGCCTGTGGATGACCCTGATCTCTTATGCCATTTCCATCCCGCTCGGTATCGCCAAAGCCCGGCGCGATGGTTCCGCCTTCGACATCTGGACCAGCGCCGTGATTGTCATTGGCTATGCCATTCCGGGGTTTTTATTCGCCATTCTGCTGGTGGTTTTGTTCGCTGGCGGCTCCTTTTGGCAGATTTTTCCGCTGCGGGGGCTAACCTCTCCCCATTTTGACCAATTGAGCTGGGGCGGCAAGGTGCTCGATTATCTGTGGCATTTGGCCTTGCCCTTGGCCGCCATGGTGATTTCGCAATTTGCAACCTTGACCTTGCTGACCAAGAACGCCTTTCTCGATGAAATCCGCAAACAATACGTGCTGACCGCACGGATGAAGGGCCTTAGCGAGCGCCGCGTGCTCTATGGCCATGTTTTTCGCAACGCCATGTTGATCGTGATTGCCGGTTTTCCGGGCGCGTTCATCCATGCGTTTTTCACCGGAGCCTTTTTGATCGAAACCATCTTCTCGCTCGATGGATTGGGGCTGCTGGGGTTTAACGCAACGCTGGACCGCGATTACCCGGTCGTGTTTGCCACGCTCTATATTTTCTCGCTGATAGGGCTTGTGGTTTCCTTGCTGACCGACCTTACCTATATGCTGATTGATCCGCGTATCGATTTTGAGGGGCGGGATGGCTGAACGCATGCGCTTGCTCCCCCAACTCTCTCCCGTTCAGCACCGGCGTTGGCTGGCCTTCCGGACCAATACCCGCGCGCTCTGGTCGTTGCGGATTTTTCTGGTGCTGTTTGGCCTAAGTTTATGCGCCGAATTCATCGCCAATGATCGCCCGGTTATCGCGCGGTACAAGGGCGAATGGCTGTTTCCGGTCCTGATCGATTACCCGGAGGAAAAATTCGGTGGTTTTCTGGCCATAACCGATTACCGCGATCCCGTTATCGCCGATGAAATCCGCGCCCACGGCTTCATGGTTTTTCCGCCAATCCGCTTTCACCACCGGACAATCCAGCGCAATTTACCAACGCCAGCCCCCTCCGCGCCCACCTTTCTGCTCACCCCTGACCAGTGCGCCACCACGCGCGCACCCGATAAACCCTGCGCAGACCTTGAATGGAATTGGCTTGGCACCGACGATCGGGGCCGCGATGTTCTGGCGCGCCTGATTTATGGCTTCCGGCTCTCGGTCTCGTTCGGGCTGATCCTCACGCTGGTTGCCGCCGCAATCGGCATTACGGCAGGGGCTGTGCAAGGCTATTTCGGCGGCAAAACCGACCTCATCCTGCAACGTTTCATCGAAATATGGACCTCGATGCCGTTGTTGTTTCTTTTGATTATTCTCTCGGCGGTGCTCACGCCCTCTTTTTTGGTGTTGCTGTTCATTTTACTGCTGTTCAAATGGACAACGCTTGTCGGGGTGGTTCGTGCAGAGTTTTTACGCGCCCGCAATTTCGAATATATCCGGGCGGCCCGCGCGCTAGGCCTCTCAGACCGCCAGATCATGCTCCGCCACATGCTCCCCAACGCCATGGTGGCCAGCCTCACCTATCTGCCTTTCATGCTCAATGCCGCCATCAGCACTTTGACATCGCTGGATTTTCTGGGCTTTGGCCTCCCCCCCGGCTCGCCGTCCTTGGGGGAATTGCTCGCGCAGGGCAAAGCCAATTTGCAAGCGCCCTGGCTCGGCCTGTCCGGGTTTTTTGTCATCGCGCTCATTCTCTCCTTGCTTATTTTCATCGGCGAAGGGGTGCGCGATGCCTTTGATCCGCGCAAGGGGGTTGCATGAACACGCACCCCGCCCCCCCTCTTACCGCTCCCCTCGCCATCCCCGCGCCCTTGCTGAAGGTGGAGGCACTCGCCGTACATTTTCGCCAGGGCGCCCATAGTGTCGAGGCGGTCAAGAACCTGTCCTTCACGCTGGATCGCGGAGAAACCCTGGCGATTGTGGGGGAATCAGGCTCCGGGAAATCGGTCAGCGCGCTGGCGCTTGTCCGCCTGCTCAACTATCCTACGGCGTTTCATCCGCATGGCACGGTCTGGCTGGAAGGCACAGGCGATCTGTTGCGCATCGATGAACCGACCTTGCGCGCCGTGCGCGGCAAGCGGATCGGCATGATTTTCCAAGAGCCGATGACCTCGCTCAACCCGCTGCACACGCTCGAAAAACAGATCGGTGAAGTCCTCGCGCGTGAGGGCATAACCGGTAAAGCCGCAAGCGCGCGTATCCTTGCGCTGCTCACCCGCGTTGGGATCCAAAATCCACAAGCACGGCTGGGCGCTTATCCGCATCAGCTCTCGGGCGGCCAACGGCAACGCGTCATGATTGCGATGGCGCTTGCTGGTAGCCCCGAAATCCTGATTGCTGATGAGCCGACCACCGCGCTCGATGTGACAGTGCAAGCGCAGATCATCGCGCTTCTCAAGAAGTTGCAAGCCGAAACCGGCATGGCGATGCTGTTCATCACCCATGATCTGGGCTTGGTGCGCACCTTGGCGCACCGCGTTCTGGTGATGCAGCAGGGCGAAGTTGTGGAACAGGGCGCGGTGGGGGCGGTCTTTTCCAACCCGCAACACGCTTATACGCGCGATTTATTGGCCGCAGAACCGAAGGGCCACGCCCCGACCCCGCATCCTGAAGCGCGCGAAGTGCTCCGGCTCGATAACATGCGCGTCTATTTTCCGATCACCAAGGGTATTTTCCGTAAAGTGGTGGGAGAGGTTAAG
Source organism: uncultured Methylobacterium sp. (assembly GCA_964526275.1). Taxonomy (GTDB): domain Bacteria; phylum Pseudomonadota; class Alphaproteobacteria; order Rhizobiales; family Beijerinckiaceae; genus Rhabdaerophilum. The sequence continues at coordinate 4,875 of CAZGKS010000131.1, forward strand.
GCGGTGGACGGAGTTTCCCTAAGCCTGCATGCAGGTGAAACTATTGGCATTGTGGGGGAATCCGGTTCCGGCAAAACAACCTTGGGCCACGCCGCCTTGCGGCTTATCCGCGCGCAAGGCGGGATCTATCTCAACGGCAAAGCCATCGACGGATTAGGCTTTGCCGCCATGCGTCCCTTGCGGCGCACCCTGCAAATGGTTTTTCAAGACCCCTATGGCTCGCTCTCCCCGCGCATGTCTGTGGCGCAAATCGTTGCAGAAGGGCTGTTTATCCAGCACCCGGATTTACCCCGCGCCCATGCCCGCCAGCAGGTCGCCGCAGCGCTCCGCGATGTCGGGCTGGCCCCCGCGACCATGGATCGCTACCCGCACGAATTTTCCGGCGGCCAACGCCAGCGCATCGCGATCGCCCGCGCCATGGTGTTGCAGCCCGATTGCCTCGTGCTCGATGAACCCACCTCCGCGCTGGATATGCGCGTTCAGGCGCAAATCGTGGATTTATTGCGCGATTTGCAGCAAAAGCGTGGCATCGCTTATTTGTTCATCAGCCACGATCTCAAGGTTGTCAAAGCGCTTGCGAGCCATATTCTGGTGATGCGCAACGGCGCCGTGATCGAGCAAGGGCCCGCAACCCGCCTGTTCGAAAACCCGCAGCACGATTATACCCGCGCGCTGTTTGCGGCCGCTTTTCTCCGCACATAACAGAAAACAGCCCAAAACTGCGCCTGCACCCCCACCGCGCTGCCTCAGAGCGCGGTTCAAGGCGTGCTGGAGGCGCATAGCGCGCGCAGGATCACGTACTCACCGGCACAAAATCGGGCGTCCGAATTTCTGGCATTTCAGCCCCCGCGCCGGCCATGAATTGCGCGCGGGCAAGACGGGCAAAAGCGCCATTTTGCGCGATCAACGCCTCAAAGGAACCGCGCTCGATCACGCGCCCCTGATCAAGCACCAGAATGGTATCCGCATTGCGAATGGTCGCCAGCCGATGCGCGATCACAAAGGTCGTGCGCCCCTTGATCACTTCTTCGAGTGCTTTTTGCAATTTCTGTTCGGTGGTTGCATCGAGCGCCGAAGTGGCTTCATCGAGGATGAGGATCGGCGGGTTTTTCAGCAAGGCCCGCGCGATCGACAACCTTTGCCGCTCCCCGCCGGAAAGCGAGCGCCCACGCTCCCCGATTACGGTATCGAGCCCCTGCGCCTGGCGTCCCAGCAAATCGATCGCCTGCGCCCGCTCCAGCGCTTCCATCATTTGCGCATCACTGGCATCCGGGTTGCCAACCTGCAAATTCTCCCGGATCGTGCGCGCAAACAACATCGGCTCCTGAAACACCACCGCGATACTCTTGCGCAAGGATTGCAACGTCAAATCGCGAATATCGTGCCCATCAATCATAATC
>CAZGKS010000132.1:0-6273 GCA_964526275.1 uncultured Methylobacterium sp.
GGATTGGCTTTTACCGCATAAAAAACGCGGGTATCGGGCATGGCGCGGGCAAAGGCGAGGTAATTATCGCGCACAACCGCGCTGTCGATCACCAGAAGCGGGCCGTCATCCCGGCGCGAGCGAAGAAAATCACGGATACGATCAGTCATGGAAAAACCCCCATGGGGGCGCGGCCCGCAGCGGCGATGAACACAAGGGATAATGCTATTTGCGGCGCGCGCGGTGGAGGCGCAGAGCCGTAAAAACATCGCTCCCGTGCTGAACCAACCCCGGAGAGGGTGGATCAACGGTGACATAGCGCCGTAGGCCAAAGCAGGGTTACCGAAAGGTTAACCTGGAATTTGGCCATCGTTTGGCAGGGGAAAACCCGACCGCACGCCCGGCAAGATGGACAAGCCTCTTCAGTCACCGGATGTGGAACCCGGCTGAGACCAAAAAAGCCCGCTCCGTCGTTGCTTTGAGCTGCGTCACCCGCTTCGGGCGGGGCCGCCGGTTCGCCTCCGGCTGCCGGTCCGTTCTTCGGAGAATGTGCTTGCGCATACTCTCCAACGACTGGCGTTTTTTCGGCCTCTTGTCCGAAGATCCGCCGACCGGCACGCAACCACAGGCACGTGCGAAATTGGGCAAGCGGTGTATACGGCTAACGCCCCCGCCATGCAAGGATTTTTACACAGGTTTTACACACAAATTCGGGCCAGCCTTAACGCGTTGAGCGCCACGGTAACCGAGGACAGCGCCATGGCCGCCCCAGCGAGCGCGGGGGTGAGATGCCCACTCATCGCGAGCGGAATGGCCACCGCATTGAAGATAAAAGCTAGTGCGAGATTTTGCGTCAATCCGCGCTGAACATACCGGGAAATCGTAATAAATTTGGGCACGAGCCGCAAATCCGGGCGCGCCAGAATAACCGAGGCGGCGCCCTTGGCAACCTCCGTGCCGGTGCCGATCGCAAACCCGATCTCGGCCGCCTTGAGCACGGGGCCGTCATTGAGGCCATCGCCGACAAAGCCGCGCGTGCCCGGCAGGGCACGAAGCGCGGAAAGTTTATCCTCAGGCTTCATCCCGCCGTGAAAAGCGCTGATTCCCAAGCGATGCGCCAAGGCGGCCACCGCCTGCGGTCGATCGCCAGAAAACAGCACGGTGTGAAGGCCTTGTTGCGCCAGCGCCTGCAGGGCCTCCTGCGTGCCCTCGCGCAGTTGATCCCCCAAAGCCAGCACCCCAAGCACCTGCCCGGACCGGCCAAGATAACTCACCGAACTTGCCGCCCCCGCCAAAGCCGCCTCCAGAGCCGCCTCCAAACGCACAAAAGCGGCGTTTTGCGCACCCGTTGGGTCCAGAAAAACGCGCGCCCCCAGCAGCACTTCCTCGCCGCCCACGCGCCCGCGCAACCCGGCGCCGATATGTGCCTCGAAATCTTCAACCGGCGCCAGGCCGGGCATGGCTTGCCCGTTTGCCAATTTTGCTTGGGGTATGGCCGCCACAATCGCCCGGTCGAGCGGATGATCGGATGCCGCCGCCAAAGCCGCTGCCAGCGCCAGCACAATGGCTTGGTTGTGCGACAAGGCGCCCATATCCGCCTGCTTGGCAAGATCAGGGGGTGACTCGCTTAAAAGTGACTCACTCAAAAGCGAATCGTTTGCGGGTGTTGCCCGCTCCGGCAGATCCTGGAGCGCGATAACCCGCTGCACCTGCGGCAGGCCCTGCGTCAACGTGCCGGTTTTGTCGAAAGCCAGCGTGTTAAGTTTGGCCCCGGCATCAAAAGCGCCGTGATCGGTGACAATCAACCCGGCGCGCGCGCTCGCATTGGCACCCGCCACCAGCGTGATAGGCGTTGCCAGCCCCAGCGCGCACGGGCAAGCTACCACCAGCACCGAGGCACCGATAAGCGCGGCGTGTTCAAAGCCTGCGCCAACCCACAGCCAGAAGGCGAAGGTCAGCCCGGCCAGCGCGATCACCGTGGGAACGAAGATCGCCGAAATCCGATCCACCAGCGTTAGAACCGGCGCGCGGGCGAGCCCGGCATCTTCGATCAACCGCGCCAGCCGGGCCAGCCGGGTTTCATCTTCCACCGCCTCGATCCGTATATCGATCATCCCGCCCGAAACCAGCGCCCCCGCCTCGATGTTTTCTCCCGCACCGCGTAAAACCGGCACGCTTTCACCATTGAGCGCGGAGAGATCAAAATAGGCCTGCCCCGCCACAATCACGCCATCGGCAGGCACAACCCCGCCCGGTTTGATCCGCGCGAGCATGCCAATTGCCAGCTCCGCGCGTTCGCATAGGCGCTCCTGCCCGTTTTCCAGCGTCAGCACGCGTTCGGGCAGCACTTGTTCCAGCGCCTGCAAGGCCGCCCCCGCTCCCATCCGCGCGTGCCGCTCCAGCAATTTGCCCAGCAGTACAAACGCGATCACCGATACCGAGCCCTCAAAATAAAGGCCATCATGCGCCCGCCCCGCCACAATATGCCACACGCTCAGGCCATAGGCGGTCAAGGTACCCAGCACGACCAGTACATCCATATTGGGTACGCCCGCGCGCAACGCCGCCCATGCCCGGCCATAAAAGGCATAGGCGCAGACAAATTGCACCAGGCTCGCCAGAGCAAGCTGCATCCAGGGATCGAGCACATGGCCATGCGCCCCGCGCGTTATTTCGATGGCCATAGCGAGCCAGAACGGCAAGGCGAGCCCAAACGCCGCCACAGCCTGCCAGCGCGCCAGAAATTCAGCGCGTGCTTGTTCCGCTTCGCGCGTTTTGCGCGCATTGGCGCGGGCGGCCAAGGTTTCCCCACGGGCAAAACCGTGATACCCGGCGCGCAGAATTTGCGCCAAGGCCGCCGCTTGCGCAAGCTTGGGGGCAACCCCGGCCGCCGGGATCACAACCGCCCGGTCGCTGGCCAGATCAACCTGCGCCTGCTTGAGCTCCGGCAAGGCGTTGAGCCCCCGCTCGATCCGCACCGCGCAAGCCGCGCAGGTCATGCCGGCAATATCGATCACCAGCAGGGGCTCAGCCTGCGCCTCAAAAGCGCGAAGGGTTCCCCCATCGGGCGGTGCATCCTGTGCAAGACGATTCATGATTGCCTTTCTATGGCCAGGTGTGGGAAGCTACGGCTCTGATGCCATCGCAAGGCTTGCCACACAGTGTAGTATAAGCCTTGCGCGCCGCGTAAACCAGCCCAACAAGGCCTGTCATGACCGAAAACCCCTCCCTCCCGCTCCTCCCCTTTGGTGTATGCCTCACCGGCCCCGTTTTGCCGATCATCGAACAGAAACTGGCGGCGCATATGCCGCTTTACAAACCCTATGAAGCCGCAGACCCAGCGGCTTTTATGGCCGAACATGCCGATAAAATCCGCGGGCTGGTCGGAGGGTATGGCATTGCGCGGATTGATGGCGCCTATATGGGCCAATTCAGGCATCTGGAAATCGTGGCCAATTTTGGCGTCGGCTATGACGGTGTGGATGCCAAATGGGCGGGCGATCACGGCATTATCGTCACCAATACGCCCGACGTTTTAACCGATGAAGTCGCCGATCTTGCGCTCGGTCTGCTGCTGGCTACAATGCGCCGCCTGCCACAGGCCGATGCGTATGTGCGGGCAGGCCATTGGGGGGGGGCGCCCTTCCCCCTCACCCCCACCACCAGGGGGCGGGTTATCGGCATTCTGGGGTTGGGGCGGATCGGCAAGGCGGTCGCGCGCCGCTGCGAGGGGTTTGGGTGGCAAATCGCCTATCACGGCAGAAAAGCCCAACCCGATACCCCCTACCGCTATTACGACAGCTTGCTCGATATGGCGCATGCCTGCGATGTCTTGGTGATCATCGCCCCTGGCGGCGCGGAAACCCGGCACATGGTCTCGCGCGACGTATTGCGCGCGCTTGGGCCGCAGGGCACCTTGATCAATGTCGCGCGTGGCTCGCTGGTGGATGAAACTGCGCTCATTACGTGCTTGCAAAACGGAGAACTAGGGGCGGCCGGGCTGGATGTCTTTGAGCGCGAACCCCATGTCCCGCCAGCCTTGCGGGCGCTTGAGAATGTGGTGCTGCTCCCGCATATCGGTTCCGCGACCGCCCATACCCGCAACGCGATGGGCGCCTTGGTAGCCGATAATATCCTGAATTTCGCGCGCGGGCAGGGCCCGCTCACCCCCGTGCCCGAAACGCCCTGGCGATAGGGCGTGGGGGCACAAAAGGGCGAAAGGCGCGATAGCAGGCGAAGATAACAGGCGCGCAGGCTGCGCGTTTGTATAAACTCGTCACATTCTAGATCAAGATGCCTTCAGAGCGAATCGCATCTTGATCTTATTTTTTGATTTCGCATGCTTTTTTGCGCCAACGGGTGTCTATTTTATCGCAGCATGCTCTAATCGCGCGTAAACCAATCCATAATCCGCGCCTGCGCCTTGGGGGCAAGCGTCAGGCCGATATGGTTGACGCCAGGCACGATAAACGCCTCAAGGTTCGCCGCCGCGCCCAGATCAGCCCGCAACGCGGCGGGAGCGAAGAGTTCATCCGCCTCCCCCACCAACACGGTGGTTGGCACTTTGAGTGCGCGCAGCGAGGCGGTGTGGTCCTCCGGCAGCAGGGAGAACAGCAGCCGATAGGAATACGCCGCGGTTTGATAGGCCTCGCTGCCCAGCTCGACCGCATAACGGATAGCCTCCAGACCGTTGAAAGCGGTCACACCAAAGCGGTTGAGAATAGACAGCGCGAGTATGCGCGGCAGATGCGGCGCAGCCCATGGGTCATCGCGAACGCGCAAGGCGGTGGATTGCGGCCCCAAAGCGGGCGCCAGCAGCAGCAACCGCTCGATCGGCTGCGTGGGGTTTGCGCCCAAAAACCGCAGGGCAAAGCCACCACCGAGTGAAAACCCCGCCAAATCAAGCGGCTGACCGGGGTTTTCCGCCCGGATATGGGCGATCAGCGCGATCAGGTCAGCATCGGGCTGAAAGCGGAAATCCACATCCCCGCGCGTCCCCGTCGCGCCATGGCCGCGAATATCTGGCACATAAACCGTAACCCCCGCCGCCTGCAAGCCCTGCGCCAACGGATGCAAGCTGTTCGAGAGCGCGGTCGACCCATGGAGGAGGATCGCAACGCCCTTGCTTTCACCGAGGTACTTGCCTCTGCCGGGGTAATGGCGATACGCCACGGGCGATCCCTGTGCGAGCGCCAGACGCCGCAGCGGCGGCATTTGCGAAAAATCAACCGCGCGGAAGGGGTCTGAAATCGAGGCCAGCGGCGGTGGCGCCGCAACCGTTCCAAATGCGATCATCCCGCTAAGAACGACAGCCATCGCTGCCGCAATAGCCGCCAGCCAAAGGCCCGTGACCCTAACATATGAAAACGCGCGGTGCAGCATGGCGGCGACCTGTTACCCCTCCCGCACTTCCGGCTGGGAGAAACCCAACCGGTCATTGAGCTTTTCGAGCAGTTTTTCAGCGGCATCCGCGATTACGGTGCCGGGCGGGAAGATCGCCTCCGCGCCCGCTTCATACAAAGCCTCGAAATCTTGCGGCGGAATGACCCCGCCAACCACCACCATGATATCGCCCCGCCCGGCGTTTTCAAGCGCAGCTTTGAGCGCAGGCACCAGCGTGAGATGCCCCGCGGCAAGGCTGGAAACCCCGATAATATGCACATCTTGCGCCTTGGCTTGCGCGGCAGCTTCCTCTGGGGTGGCAAAAAGCGGGCCGATTTCGACCTCAAACCCCAGATCGGCGAAGGCGGAAGAAATCACCTTCTGCCCGCGATCATGCCCGTCTTGCCCCATTTTGGCGACAAGGATTTTGGGCCGCCGCCCCTCGTTTTCAGTAAAAGCGCGGCTCATGGCAGCAACGCGGGCAAAAAGCGGGTTGGATTCCCCCATTTGCGCCTTGTAAACGCCGGAAATCGCTTTGATTTTTGCGGTGTGGCGGCTAAAGGCCCGCTCCAGCGCCAGCGAGATTTCTCCCACGCTTGCGCGGGCGCGCGCGGCATCCACGGAAAGCGCGAGCAGGTTGCCCTGGCCACGGCGCGCGGCATTTTCGAGCGCCGAAAGGGCGCCCTCAACGGCTTTGGGGTCGCGATCAGCCCGCAACCGCTGCAATTTCTCGATTTGCGCCGCGCGCACAGCGGCGTTATCCACCTTGAGCACGTCAATCGGTTTTTCGTTGGTCAGCAGATGGCGATTAACCCCGATAATCCCCTGTTCGCCCGAATCGATACGGCCTTGCGTGCGGGCGGCGGCTTCCTCGATCCGCAATTTGGGGATGCCCTCGCTGATCGCCTGGGC
>CAZGKS010000133.1:0-4584 GCA_964526275.1 uncultured Methylobacterium sp.
CTAAAATTCACAAGTCGAACAAGCTGGATGGCGGATGTTTACAAAGACCACAAGAAGATTGCAACAGTTCCAGTTGCTTGGGCAGACCAAATAATATTCGATAAAATTGCACAACGCCCACTCGAATGCCTCGTTTGGCATAGAACTGAGACACGTTCGAAAGCGTGGGCAGCTTGCGGAGAAGCAATTATAGCTATTGCGAATGCAGTGGATCCACAGGAGACACCCCGTCGCTTCAAGGAATTCGTACGGGTATATAAAGTTCAACCTATTGGAATAGGAGAAAATCCGTTATCTGTTCGCGCGAAATATATAGACTTGATTACAGCTAAAACCTTCACAGATTGAAAAAGAAGCTTCAGATGGCAATCCTCCGTAAAAAGGGAGCACCCAACCTTTGATTTCCTCTTATCTGATCGAAAATACTCGAAATAAACGCACTTCAAAAAAAAGGCCGGGTTTCCCCGGCCTCAATGTTTGCAACAGCCAGATTTGGAACGACAAGAATCACGCCTGCGCGAGAATCTTGACACTCCCGCCGAGCTTTTCGATAGCCTCCACGGCGCTTTTCGAGGCGCGGAACACTTCAAAGGCCAGCTTGGTCTTGAGTTCGCCGACGCCCAGGATTTTCACCCCGTCGCGCGGTTTCGAGCATACACCCGCTGCCACCAGGCTCTCGATGGTGACAACTGCCTTGGCATCCAGCTTGCCGGCTTCCAAAGCCTGCTGAATCCGCCCCAGATTGACCTCATTGAGATCGGTCGCGCCAATATTGTGAAAACCGCGCTTGGGCAAGCGACGATGAAGCGGCATCTGCCCGCCTTCAAAGCCCTTGATCGCAACGCCGGTACGCGCTTTCTGGCCTTTTACGCCGCGCCCGCCCGTCTTGCCTTTGCCTGAGCCAATGCCCCGGCCAACCCGCATGCGGTTCTTGGTTGCGCCTTCATTATCGCGCAAATCGGTGAGTTTCATGATCGCTCTCCTCACCCTTCAATGATGCGCACCATATGCGCAACCTTGGCGATCATCCCACGGATGGAAGGGGTATCCTCCAGCGTGGAACGGCGGCCGATCTTGTTGAGTTTCAATCCCACCAAGGTCGCACGCTGATGCGCAGGACGCCGGATCGGGCTCGCATATTGTTCAATTGTCACGGTTTTTTGGACGGTCTTGGTCATGTTCCGCCCCCTTACGCGTCAACAGCTTCGCCGCCATCCAGGTCGCGGCGGCGCGATTGCAGAACCGAAACCTTAAGGCCACGGCGCATGGCAACAGTACGCGGGCTATCTTCAGCCCGCAGGGCTTCAAACGTTGCCCGTACCATATTATACGGATTGGAGGAACCAAGCGATTTTGCCACAACATCATGCATGCCAAGGCATTCGAAAACCGCACGCATTGGTCCACCGGCGATGATGCCCGTACCCGCAGGCGCTGCCCGCAGCAAAACCTTGCCCGCGCCGAACCGGCCCGGCACATCGTGATGCAAGGTACGGCCTTCACGCAACGGCACGCGGATCAGCGCGCGTTTGGCACTCTCGGTCGCCTTACGGATGGCTTCCGGCACTTCACGCGCCTTGCCATGCCCAAAGCCAACGCGGCCTTTTTGATCCCCAACCACCACAAGCGCGGCGAACGCCATGCGGCGACCACCCTTCACGGTTTTGGCGACACGATTGATATGGACGAGACGATCAACGAATTCGTTGTCGCGCTCCTCACGGTCTTTATCGCGGTCACGCCGCTCGCGGCCCTCACGGCCACGGCCACCGCCGCCTTCACGTTCTGCTGCCATCGGCATTTTCCTTACTTGCGCGGAATAATCCGCTCGCTTGGGATATAACACGTCGCAGAAAAAACCTGCGCGCTCGAAAAATATGCCCTTCCGATCTTGCCTTGCAATCTCAAAAAGACCTGTTTTTAACCGGATAAACGCTCAAAAAGCACACAGATCGCCGCATGCTTCCCAAAACGCTTTAATTTGCTTGCGCCGTAACCGCAGGCGGCAAGGGGCAGCGGCGCTGCCGCAACCCTTTTTCGTAATTTTCAACGGGAACCCCGCCCATACTCTCCGGCCATTTGGAATCGCGCGGAGAAACATTGGGCGCAGAACGCACGCTGTCGATAAAATCGCGGCATACCTGATTAAGGGCCAGATAGCCAACCGAGGGCTGCGCCGGGCGAATGAGCAAAGGTTGCGGTGGAACCGGCGAGGTTGGCACAGTAGCCAACTGGCAAGCCGCCAGCGGCAAAAAGCCAACAAGACCCATCACAAGCGCGCGCATGCCAACAAGCCCCCGCACAATCAGAATTGCAAACCGCCTTCGCGCGCACCATCAGCCAAAGCCTTGATCCGCCCGTGATAGAGATATTGCCCGCGATCAAAAACGACGCTGGAAACACCCGCCTTGAGCGCGCGTTCCGCAACCAGCTTGCCCACCGCTTGCGCGGCCGCAACATCGGCGCCGGTCTTGAGACCACCGCGAATGTCTTTCTCTATCGTGGAAGCCGCAACAATCGTCACACCCTTCTCATCATCAATGATCTGGGCATAAATCTGTTTAGAGGAACGAAACACCGAAAGCCGGGGACGACCATTGGCCGCCGCGCGGATTTGGCTCCGAACCCGCGCCTTGCGGCGCTGTGTCGTGGTAAGATGGGCCATAACCTGCTCTCCGCCTTATTTCTTCTTGCCTTCCTTACGGAAGATGAATTCGCCTTCGTATTTAACACCCTTGCCCTTGAAGGGCTCCGGCCCACGCCAAGCGCGGATTTCCGCCGCAACTTGTCCGACCTGTTGGCGATCAATACCCGAAATGAGAATCTCGGTAGGCTTGGGGGTGACAACCGCAATCCCGTCAGGGATCGGGTAAAGCACCGGATGACTATAACCAAGCGACAAATTGAGGTTCCTGCCCTCTACCGCCGCACGATACCCGACACCGGTGATTTCGAGCTTCTTTTCGAAGCCCTTGGAAACACCCGTGACAATATTGTTGATGCACGCCCGTGAGGTCCCCCACAAGGCCTGCGCCAGTTTGGTTTGGGTGCGCGGCCACACAACAATAGTGGTGCCGTTGCCCTCAACCTTTGTTTCAACCGAAACGTCATCATGAACCGTAAAGGACAGTTCACCCTTGGCGCCTTTGACGAAAACCTTCTGGCCTTCGAGTTTAACACTCACGCCAGCAGGAATTTCAACCGGTTTTTTGCCAACTTTGGACATCAATGTCTCCCGCTTAGAATACCGTGCACAGCAGCTCGCCGCCCACATTGCGCTCACGCGCATCGTGGTCAGCCATCACACCGGACGGGGTGGAAACAATCGTGATACCAAGACCATTGGCCACGCGCGGAATTTCCCCAACCGGCGCATAAACCCGCCGACCCGGACGCGAGACACGTTTGACCTCACGGATGGCCGATTGACCATCAAAATATTTCAATTCGATGCTAAATTCCGTGCGGCCATTGCCCAAATCGCTTTGGGTATAACCACGGATGTAGCCTTCCGATGCCAGCACATCCAGCACGCGTGCCCGAAGCTTGGAGCCTGGGGTTACGACACGGGATTTTTTGCGCATTTGAGCATTACGGATACGGGTGAGCATATCGCCCAAGGGATCGTTCATTGACATGATGGCTCCCTTACCAGCTGGATTTCACGAGGCCGGGAACCAGCCCCTTATTGCCAAGCTCGCGCAAAGCGATACGGCTCATCTTGAACTTGCGATACACCGCGCGTGAACGCCCGGAAACCTCGCACCGGCTCCGCACGCGAATAGCCGCCGAATTGCGCGGCATTTCTGCCAGTTTCAAGGTCGCAGCAAAACGCTCTTCAATCGAAACGTCTTTATTCATAATCGTCGCCTTGAGCGCAGAACGCTTGGCAGCCTTCAGGCTAACCAGCTTCTTGCGACGATTGTTCTTCTCAACCATGCCTTTTTTGGCCATGTAATCCTCCTGGTTTCCGCGTTTAAGCGCCGCTTACTGCCGGAACGGGAAGTTGAAATGCTTGAGGAGCGCGCGCGCTTCCTCATCGGTTTTAGCGTTGGTACACACGACAACATCCATCCCCCAGATCTGATCAACCTTGTCATAGTTGATTTCCGGGAAGATCAGGTGTTCCTTGATACCCATGGCAAAATTGCCACGACCATCGAAGCTCTTGGCGTTAAGACCACGGAAATCGCGCACGCGCGGCAGCGCAATCGTGATCAGACGGTCCAGAAATTCATACATCCGCGCCTGGCGCAAGGTTACCATGCAGCCAATCGGCATGTTCTCACGGACCTTGAACTGAGCGATCGCCTTGCGGGCACGCGTAATGACCGGCTTTTGCCCGGCAATCATCGCAAGATCCGCCGCCGCAATCGTGGCTTTTTTGGAATCAGCGGTAGATTCGCCAACCCCCATATTCAGCACGATTTTTTCAAGGCGCGGAATTTCGAGATTATTCTTGTACCCGAACTGCTCACGCATTTGCGGCACAATCACATCCCAATAGTGTTTTTTGAGCCTCGGCTCGTAATTGGCGACATCAAGCATCGATCTGTTCTCCCGAGCGCTTGGCGAAGCGGACCT
>CAZGKS010000133.1:4594-6231 GCA_964526275.1 uncultured Methylobacterium sp.
GTTTGAAGCCTTCGCGGGTCGGCGTGCCATCCTTGGGGTCAGCAACCGCCAAATTAGACAGCTGAATCGCCGCCTCCTTGGCAATAATACCGCCCGTCTGGTTCTGGGTTTGACGCAGATGACGCTTCACCATTGCCACACCCCGCACAACCGCACGGCCTTCGGAGGGGCGAACCTCGAGCACTTCGCCCGCCTTGCCCTTATCACGCCCGGTGATCACCACCACCTGGTCGCCTTTTTTGATCTTGGCCGCCATCACAGCACCTCCGGCGCAAGCGAAATGATCTTCATATGCTGGCGCGCGCGCAATTCACGCGGCACCGGCCCGAAGATACGGGTGCCGATCGGCTCTTTCTGGTTATTGATGAGCACAGCGGCGTTGCGATCAAACCGGATGACAGAGCCATCCGCCCGGCGAATATCCTTGGCTGTGCGAACTACGACAGCCTTCATGACATCGCCTTTTTTCACGCGCCCCTTGGGGATCGCTTCCTTGATGGAAACGACAATAATATCGCCAACGCCTGCATATTTGCGCTTGGACCCGCCAAGCACTTTGATGCACATCACGCGGCGCGCGCCGGAATTATCGGCGACATCGAGATTGGTTTGCATCTGGATCATGGAATGATCCTTCCTTTCCTTCAGATCGGTTTCCGGTACCTGCCCGGACTACGCCTGACGAGGGAACAAATGTCCCCTCCCCCGAAACAGAGCGAGTGATCGCCGCTATCTCTTTTGAAATGGCCTGAAAGCGGGCTAAGCCCAGCGCATATATGCGCGTTCCTTCAGACAAAGCGAAAAGAGCATGGAACCGACAACGCGGCCCCACACTCCCGCAACTGCGCGGTTACCTAACGGTTTCCGCGCCAAAGCACAAGCCCAAAATCAGGCTTTTTGTAAAACTACCCAGCGCTTGAGTTTGGAGAGCGGCTTGGTCTCTTCAATCGAGACCTCATCGCCCGCCTTGAAGACATTGCCTTCATCATGCGCGTGATAATTTTTGGAACGGCGAACCGTCTTTTTAAGCAGCGGATGGGTAAAGCGACGCTCTACCTTCACCACCACTGTCTTGTCTTGCACGTCGCTGACAACGACGCCCTGGAGAATGCGCTTAGGCATGTGTGCTCCTCAAGCTTTCGCCGCAGCGGCGAGTTTGACGCGCTGAAGGGTCTTCACCCGCGCAATATCCCGGCGTACTTCACGCACGCGAGAAACGTTTTCAAGTTGCCCGGTTGCGCGCTGGAAGCGCAGATTGAACTGCTCTTTTTTCAGCGAAAGCAACTCATCGTGCAACTGATCCGTGCTCATCACACGCAAATCGGAAAGGCGTTGGCTGGATTTCATCTCCCCCTCCTTACTCGACAATGCGCTGAACGAAGCGCGTTTTCAGCGGCAATTTGGCGGCAGCCAAGGTCAAGGCTTCACGCGCCAATTCCTCGTTCACCCCACCGATCTCGAACATGATCCGACCCGGCTTGATCTTGGCGACCCACAATTCCGGCGCCCCCTTACCAGAGCCCATGCGGACTTCAGCAGGTTTCTTGGAAACCGGAACATCCGGAAATACGCGGATCCACACCCGCCCGGCACGCTTCATGTGGCGCGTCATGGCACGGCGCGCAGCCTCGATCTCA
>CAZGKS010000134.1:0-6197 GCA_964526275.1 uncultured Methylobacterium sp.
ATCTCCGAAGGGTGCAGCCCGCGATAGCGTTGCCCATCGAATTTGCGCAACGAGGCAAAGGCAACATGGCTGATGGCCAGGTTAAGCCCCATGCCGATCGCATCGGTTGCAACCAGATGATCCACCTCGCCCGCCTGAAACATCGCCACTTGCGCGTTGCGGGCTCTGGGCGAAAGCTGGCCCATCACAATCGCTGCCCCGCCTTTTTGCCGCCGCACCAGTTCCGCGATGGCATAAACCTCCTCGGTGGAAAACGCGATAATGGCAGAGCGCGGCGGCAGACGCGAAAGCTTCATTTCGCCGGCAAAAACGAGGCGGGAAAGGCGCGGGCGCGTTTGAATTTCAATGCCCGGCAGCAGGCGCTCCAGCAGGCCGCGCGCGGTTGCCGCCCCCAAAAGCAGGGTTTCGCCGCGCCCGCGCCGGTGCAAAACCGCATCGGTAAACACATGCCCGCGCTCGGCATCGCTGATCAACTGAACTTCATCGATCGCGACAAAACTCACCGCCAGATCACGCGGCATGGCTTCAACCGTCGAAACCCAATAGCGCGCGTTCGGGGGCAGGATCTTCTCTTCCCCCGTGATCAATGCCACCGGCGCGGCGCCAACTTTTTCAACAAGGCGGGTATAAACCTCCCGCGCCAGCAGGCGCAACGGCAAGCCGATCAACCCAGATTCATGCCCCAGCATCCGCTCGATCGCCAGATGCGTCTTGCCGGTATTGGTGGGGCCAAGCACGGCGGTAACCCCGCGCCCGCGCAAGGTGGAATGGGGGTCGCGCGCCGCTTCCGGCAGAAGATGGGCGGGACGCTTGAGGGTCATGGATGCTTGAGGGTCACGGGGTTTTAAGGATCCTGGGGGTTTAAGAATCCTGGGGGTTGCGCCAAAAGAAGGCCTTGCAGGCTGTTTTATACGAAAATTTGTTTATCAGCGCGTCTTTTATGAACGCCCCTGCTATGATCGCCCCTGCGTGAACAAAATCTGCAGCGCAAACAGACCAAAAATCGCCCCGAACGTGTAATCGATCCGGCGCATGATTTTGGGGCTGGACCGCATTTTCTCGATAAAGCCATCGGCCACGTAAATCAGCCCAACGGCCATGGGGAAGGTGATAAACACGAAATAAAACCCTAAAAACAGCAATTTCTGGGCGGCATAGGCATCGTTGGCGGTCACAAATTGCGGCAAAAAGGTAATGAAAAACAAGATCACCTTGGGGTTGGCCAGATTAATCCCGATCCCGTTGAGATAAATCCGCCACAGCGAGGGCGTGCTCTCCCCCTGGGCGATGTTGAGCGCAGAACCATGGCGGATAGCGCCATACGCCATATAGAGCAAATAAACCGCGCCGACGATTTTCACGGCCGTAAACGCGCTGGTGGAGGCTGCGATCAACGCGGAAAGCCCAAAGGCCGCCGCCAGCGAATGCACCAGATTGCCGGTGCAAGCCCCCATCATCGCCACAATACCCGCTTTGCGCCCGCCCTCAACGGTCTTGGCGAGAAAGAAGCTCATATCCGGCCCCGGCGTGATAAACAGCAGAAAGCACGCCAGATTATAGGCCAAAAACGTGCGCAGATCCGGCAGGAAAGGCAGAGAATCGGTCATTATTATCCCCTTGTACCCTTTTTACCCCGGTATCGGGGGAATGATCCGACGCGAAAAGCCGGAATTTATGCATATACCGCGTGCAGGCCTTCCGTTTATGCGCTCTCACGCGGGCGTTTGTGCAGGCAGCGCATCGAGAAACCGAACCGCCTCCCCGCATGCTGGGGTAACCAGCTCGCCTTGCCACATCACCTGCTGTCCGCGCACGAAGGTGCCCACCGGCCAGCCCGTTACGCGCTTGCCGTCATAGGGGGTCCAGCCGGCGCGCGAGGCAATCCAGCCATTGGTGATCGTTTCCTGCCGCTTGAGATCCACAATCGTCAGATCCGCATCGTACCCTACTGCGATTCGGCCTTTGGCGGCGATATTGAACAACCGCGCCGGACCCGCCGAGCTAAGATCAACGAAGCGTTCGAGCGTCAAACGCCCGGCCGCCACGTGATCGAGCATGATCGGCACCAAGGTTTGCACCCCGGTCATGCCGGAATGGGAGGCCGGATAGGCATGGTGTTTTTCTTCATGGGTATGCGGGGCGTGGTCGGAACCCAGAATATCGACAATACCCTGCTCGATCCCCCACCATAGTTTTGCCTGATGCGCGGCATCGCGCACAGGGGGGTTCATCTGGGCATAGGTGCCAAGGCGTTCATAGCATTCGGGCGCGCATAAGGTGAGATGGTGCGGGGTGACCTCCACGCTGGCGACATCCTTGTGGTCGGCCAGAAACACCATTTCATCGCCGGTCGAGACATGGAGCACATGCACGCGCTTGCCATAAAGCCGCGCCAGCCGCACCAGCCTTTGGGTGGCCAGCAAAGCGGCCTGGGCATCGCGCCAAAGCGGGTGGGTTGCCGGATTGCCCGGCTCCCGCAGCGGCATCCGCTCGCGCAGGCGCGCTTCGTCCTCGCAATGAAACGAGGCGCGCCGCGACAATGCGGGCAGAATTTTACTCAACGTTGCGTCATCCTCCACCAGCAAGGTGCCCGTGGAGGAGCCAATGAACACCTTGATCCCCGCAGCTCCCGGCAAGGCTTCAAGCTTGGGGATTTCCGCGATATTATCCGCCGTGCCGCCGACAAAAAACGCAAAATCGCAATGCATGCGGTGATGGGCGGCAGCGACCTTTTCTGCAAGCCGCTCCGCAGAGGTGGTATTGGGGTTGGTGTTGGGCATTTCAAAAACAGCGCTCACCCCGCCCAGAACCGCCCCGCGCGCGCCGGTTTCCAGATCTTCCTTATGGGTCAGGCCCGGTTCCCGAAAATGCACCTGGGTATCGATCACGCCGGGCAGGATGGTTAGCCCCTTGCAATCGATCTCGCTGGCGCCTGAAGCGCGTGAAAGATCGCCGATTGCCGCGATTTTACCCGCCCTAATCCCTAAATCGCGCATAAATTGGCCATCGGCATTGACCACCTTTGCGCCCCGTAACACGGTATCGAAAACATTCGGCATGGTTATCCCCTTGTCGCAAGGCATAATCGGCGTAAACTGCTTTTCTTTCTAGCCGAGGGCGCATGACCAAAACAACCCGAAAAGCCACGTCTCTTGCAGACCGTGCGTTGATTGCCGTCAGCGGCGACGAGGCAGGCGCGTTTCTCCATGCCGTTTTGAGCGCGGATATCGCCGGGCTTGCCGCTGGCAGGGGCACCTGTGCCGCCTTGTTGACGCCGCAAGGCAAGGTGATTGCCGATCTGCTGGTGTTTAACGCCTCTGACGGTGCGGAGGGGATGTATCTGCTCGATTGCGGGGTTGGGTTTGTCTCCGCCCTGCTGGATGGGCTAAGCGCGTATCGTTTAAGGCGTGCGGTCAACTTGACCCAGATCGAGGCGCCCAACGGGGTCTATGCGGTCTTTTCTGGGGACAAGGGGCATGCAACGCCCCATGAAGGGCTGTTTGAAGCGCCGCACGGGGAAGCGTTCTATACCTTCGCCGATCCACGCTCTGCCCAACTGGGCGCGCGGCTTTATGGCCCGCAGGAGGCTATTGAAGCCGCCCTTGGCGACACGGAGCGCGCCCTCCCAGAGGGCTACCACGCTTTGCGTGTTGCTTTGGGGATTGGCGAAGGCGGAAAGGATTATGCAACCTTGAGCGTTTTTCCGCATGAGATCAATTTTGACCGGCTGGGCGGCGTTGATTTCAAAAAAGGGTGCTATATCGGGCAGGAAGTGGTGAGCCGCATGGAGCATCGCGGCACAACGCGCACAAGGCTGGTGCGTGTGGCGGTGCAAGATGGAATCGCTCCCCTGGCCGGCAGTGACGTTATGGCCGGTGCGCTGCCTATCGGCCAGGTGGGGGAAGCGTATGGCGGGCAGGCGCTGGCGTTGATCCGGCTGGACCGCGCCCAAGACGCGCAGGCCAAGGGCATACCGATCACCGCCTCCGGCGTTGCGCTCACGCTGCTGGACCCCATACAACCGACAAAATAGCCTCAAAAGCAGGATTTTTCTCCATGCAGAGCCGCATAAAAACCGCTTTGTCCGCCCCGGAAAGTTTCGATTTTGTGATCGTCGGCGCAGGCAGTGCCGGGTGCCTGCTCGCCAATCGTTTGAGCGAAAACCCGGCGAACCGCGTGCTGTTGCTCGAAGCGGGAAGCCATGACCGCTATGTCTGGTTCCATATCCCGGTGGGGTATTTGTTTTTGATCGGCAATCCGCGTGCCGATTGGTGCTGGAGCACGCAAAGCTGTGCCGGGCTCAATGGTCGCGCCTTGCTCTATCCGCGCGGCAAGGTGCTCGGCGGCTGTTCGGCCATTAATGGCATGATCTATATGCGCGGACAGGCGGAAGATTACGATTCCTGGGCCGCCCAAGGCCTGACAGGCTGGGGCTGGCACGATGTCTTGCCGTATTTTTTGCGTCATGAGGATCATTTTTTGGGGGAAGGCCCCTTCCATGCCCGCGGCGGGGAGGTGCGCGTGGAGCGCCAGCGGCTCAACTGGGCGGTGCTCGATACCTTCCGTAAGGCTGCCGCCGAATGCGGCATTCCGCCGATCGAGGATTTCAATACCGGCGATAATGAGGGGTCGAGCTATTTTCAGGTCAACCAGAAACGCGGCCTGCGCTGGAGCACCGCGCGGGGTTTTCTAAGCGGGGTGCGGCATCGGCCCAATCTGGTGATCCGCACCGGCGCACACGCCGAGCGCATTATGTTCGAGGGCACGCGCGCGTGCGGTATCCGCTATCGACTGGGCGGCCAAAGCCTCGATGTTGCGGCAAAGCGCCGCGTTATTCTGGCCGCAGGGGCAATCGCTTCCCCCAAATTGTTGCTCCAAAGCGGCTTTGGCGACGGGGCGCAGTTGCAAGCCATGGGGATTGAAACCCGTATGCACCGCCCCGGTATTGGCGCCAATTTGCAAGATCACCTGCAATTGCGGCCTATTTACAAGGTCAGCGGCGTGCCGACCCTTAATACCGATTATGCCAGCCTGTGGCGGCGCGCCAAAATGGCGCTCGATTTTGCCCTGTTTCGCACGGGGCCGCTTACCATGGCCCCCTCGCAATTGGGGGTGTTTGCGCGCTCCTCCCCCGCGCAAAGCCGCGCCAATCTCGAATTTCATGTGCAACCGCTCTCGCTCGACAAATTTGGCGAAGGGTTGCACCCGTTCGGGGCGATCACCGCCTCGGTGTGTAATGTGCGCCCGACCAGCCGAGGGCAGGTCCGGCTGGCTTCGCCCGATCCCTTTGCGGCACCGATCATCGCGCCTGAATATCTTTCAACCTTTGAAGACCAGCAAGTTGCGGTTCAATCGCTGCATCTGGTGCGGAAAATCATGGCCGCACCGGCCCTGGCACCGCTAAAACCAGAAGAATACCGCCCCGGCGTGCATCTGCGCACGCAAGAGGCGCTGGTGCAGGCGGCGGGGGATATCGGCACGACGATCTTTCACCCGGTCGGCACGGTGCGGATGGGGCAGGCCAGCGACCCCTATGCGGGGGTGGATGCCCGGCTCAACGTGATCGGGGCACAAAATTTGAGCGTGATCGATGCTTCCGTGATGCCGACCATCCCTTCGGGCAATACCAATGCGCCGACCTTGATGATTGCGGAAAAAGGCGCAGAATTTGTTTTAAACGGCGAAGGAGCATAGAGTCAGGACCCATTCAACATGGAGGGTTGGTCACTCCGGAAGGGAAAGCGCATCCCTTGTTTTATACGTGGACAAGGCGTTTTTTCTTTCCCTTTCCTGCGATTCTCCGGACGCGATAATGAGTCCTGACCCTAAATGTTTGCCCCCAGCACGCGGTCGGCTTCCATGATCGCAACAATCATGTGGTACAAGATCCCCGCAGGCACGGGGCCCGGAATAGGGTTGCCTTGCGCATCGAGTTGATCGATCCAGCCTGCCGCAAAGGGCGCGCGCAGATAATGACGGTCCAGAGCCTCCAGGGCGGCAACAGCCGCTGCACGGGCGCCGGGCCGTCCGATTTCCGCCTCAGAAAGCCATGCCTTGGCAAGTTCGGTCTGTAACCAGGCCCGCCTTGTGCCGCGACGGATGCGCAAGGAACGATCCGCTTCATCGACCAGCAGGCCTGTTTTGGGATCGGCGCATCTGCAGGCGGTCTCCAGAAGCTGCCTCGCCAGCTTAGAGGG
>CAZGKS010000135.1:0-2614 GCA_964526275.1 uncultured Methylobacterium sp.
GCGGGCTTGTCGCGCAACATGATGCCAAAGCGCGTGCTCTTCTGGCGCAAGCGCCCGAGAAGCAAGATCGCGGGGAGCGGCTTCCTGCAAGACACGATCGCGCGGCGGTGCGACGCGCAGCCCGGCACCGGGCATGCCCGCACCAGAGGCGCCCGAACCGGGCACCGCTAAACCAGAAACAGGGGGGGCGCGCCGCTTTTTCATGCCAAAGAGACGCCCATGACCCAAGGAGGGATTTGAGGCCAAGGATGTATGTTGGCCCAAGGCGTGCAGTTCCCCCAAGGCGTTCTGTTGGCCTCAGAATTTATAGAGGCCCGAGAATTTATGGTGCCCCAGGAATTTCTCATGGCTTGGGGTTCTTTCCGGGCGTGAGACTCTTTCCAGAGGTTTGCGGCTCGGGTTCACGGCGCGGCCAGAGCACAAAAAACCGCGCCGGATCGCGCACCAAGCCCGCGCGCATCCCCGCTTGCGGGCCCGTGCCCATGAAATAATCCCCGCGCGCCGGCCCGGTAATGGCCGAGCCGGTATCTTGCGCGATCATCAGCCGTTCGATCGGGGCGCGTGGCCCTTCCGGGGTCAGGGGGGCGGCGACAATATAAATCGGCAAGCCATAAGGCCACACGCTGCGGTCTACCGCCAGCGAGCGCCCGGCGGTCAGGTTTATGCCTGCGCCGCCAACCGGCCCAAGATCGGGAGAAAGGGTGTCATCGAGCGCAAAAAAGACATACGATGCGTTGTGGTTCATCATGGCCTCGCCGCGGGCTGTATCGGCGCGCAGCCAGGCCAGAAGCGTTTCGAGCGCCATATCGGGCAGGGCGATCGCGCCGCTTTCGACCAGAATTTTACCAATGGAGGTATAAGGATGGCCGTTGCGCCCCGCATAAACCAGCCGCGTTGTGCCCCCTTCCACCCATTCGATCCGGGCAGAGCCTTGCACCTGCGTGATGAACAGATCGGCTTTATCGCGCAACCAGGCGATTTCCAGCCCCTGCCCTGCCAGCGCCCCCTGCCAGATCTGCGCACGGGTGGGATAAGGGGTTTGCTCGCCCGGCGCCAGCGGTACCAAATTCGCAGGACGCGCCAGAACCGGCACCGGAAAAGCCGCATTCTGGCGACGCGAAGCGACCAGAACGGGCTCATAATAGGCGGTCAAGAAGCCTGATGCCGTGCCGGTGGCGTCACCCGCCTTGAGCATGGGCGATGCGGTGGTCGTGGACCGGGGCGGAGAAATCTCATAGGGCAAAAAATGCGCTTCAAACCAATCCCGCGCCGCCTTGCGGGATAAACGCCTGCTCGATTGGACAGGCGGCGAAGGGGCGGGGGCAAAAGCGGAAGATTCCAGCGCGGAATAATCAACAGCCTTGGCGCATAGCTTCTGCAAGGCTTCCGGCAGGGGGAACCCTTGCCGCAAGGCGGGAGCCTTGGCAATAACGGCGTGGCAACTGACCAAAAACGCGGAAAAGGCCTCTTCGTGCGCGTCTTTTGTCCAGCCGGGGAGAGCGGCGAAGGGGCGCGGGGTGATCTGCGTGCCCGGCGGCAGGGAGCCCGCAAAAGACGGCGGCGTTACAGGCACGGCGGCTATGGCATCAGGCATGGCTCGCCCCGCAAAGCCGAACACCCCGAGCCCGAACACCCCGAGCCCGAACACAGCCAGTGCGAAAACCGGCCCTGCGGGAACCACAAATCTCAAAACCACGGATCTCAAAACCATGGGCCTTAAAACCGCATCCCCGAAAATGGCGCGCCAGAGCTTCGCCCGCCCGGCACGCAAAGGGGCGCGCATCTGCATGCCCCAACAGGCCCTCCCCCTCTGGCGCGCTGGCATCAGGCACGCTGGCATCAGCCTTCGTGTTGGGTGGAAACCAGCCGCCAATTGGGGTCTTGCGCGCCGATCTCGCGGGCAAAGCTCCAGCGATCCGCCACTTCATCGATGGTTTCGGCACTGCCCGCGATCACCGCGCCGGTGCGATCGCGCGTGGCGCTGATCAATTGCGAGACGAAACGGATGCTGATCTGCACCGTTTTGGGGCGCAGCAAGACATCGACAATTTCGGCTTTATCGATAGAAACGAACCGTGTTTCTTGCTTTTCGCCCTGGGATTCGCGTGTTTTGATCAATTCTTCGAAATCCTCATAGACATCATCGGCGAGCAGATTGCGCAAGGTGGTGCGGTCTGCATGGGCAAACGCCATTACGATCATCTCATAGGCCGCTTTGGCCCCTTGAATGAATTCTGCGGGATCAAACTGGGTATCTTGCTGCATCAAGCTCACAAGCGCGGCATGGGCGCTTGATTCGGGCGGTACGATCCCTTGCAGCCTTGCTGCGGGCGGCACGGCTGGCTTGGGCTGACCGGGGAATTGGATCACCCTATCCTGCGCTGAATCTGCTGGCGCTCCCCCGCCAACGGCAGGCGGCGGCGCCCGGAATTGCTCGCTATGGTCTCGCTCGACCCCGTTGCGCTGGCCAAGAACCGCGCGCAACTTGAGGGCGATAAAAATAGCAAGACCGGCAAAAATGAGCGTAAGCACGGTGTTCTGGTCCATCAAACTACATCCTTTTCAACCGAAGGGCGCTGTCACCCCTGTCCCTTGCCACGGGTCATACCTATAT
>CAZGKS010000135.1:2624-6197 GCA_964526275.1 uncultured Methylobacterium sp.
TAAGCCCTGTCTACACGCTTTCCTATAGCACGGCGCATAAATCACAAGGAGAATACCGTTGTTTGCCGCCTCTCGCCTTTTTCGTGCCGGTATGATCTTTGGGATAGGCTGGCTTGTGCTTGAATGGGTGCTGATGAGCCTGATAGCGGCGCGAATCGGCTGGGGTATGCTGGTGATTTTGCTGAGCCTCAAAGGCGGGTTGGGGTTGATCGCCACCGGCATGCTTGCCCAACGCGGCCTTGCCACGCTCATACGGGGGTTACGCACCGGACAGGCGCCTGCGCAAAAAACCGGACAGATTGCGCAGAGCGCGTTTCAAGTCGCCAGCGCTATTCTGGTCGCTTTGCCCGGCATCGTGCCGTTATTTGTGGCGATGGCGCTGTTTTCCCCCAGTATCCGCCAAGGGTTGCTCCAGCGCTTTTTTGCCCGCAATTCCGCCGGACAAGAAACTGGCTCCGTGCGGGAATTCTCGCTTGAAGCCGGAGAATGGGCCGAAGTGGTGGAGGTGGAAGGGGCTGCGGGCCAAGAGGCAACCGGGCACGGTACGGCGGGGAAAGGTATTGCCTCTGCCAAACGTCGACGCACAAAAACTGCGCCGCCCCATACTCCCCGTAAGGAAGACACATAAGAACCGATCGGAAGGGATCGGCTTGGTAAAAAACATCGGCACCCCAAAAAACGCTTGGAAAGCGCGCGATCGAGTAGTAACCAACCTGGCGAAGGCGCTTTGCCCCAATCGATCTGACCTATAGGAAGGTTCTCATGGCTGAACAGCAGGAAACGCCGCCGCATCTTGAGGCACTGGCGCAATATATCAAGGATTTTTCCTTTGAAAATCCGAATGCCCCCTATTCGCTGCGCCCGCCGGAAACCCCGCCGGATATCCATATCGATCTGGATGTCACCTCGCGCGCGCTCAAAGATGGCGATTACGAGGTAAACCTGCTGCTGAGCGGCAGAGCCGGCGGCGAGGGCGAAGACCTGCTCTTCCGTTTTGAACTCGATTATGCCGGGGTGTATCGCCCCAGCGGCATCCCTGCCGAGCATCTCGATCAGGTTTTGAAGATCGAGGGGCCGCGCTTGATGTTCCCCTTCGCGCGCGCCATTATCGCCAATGCCGTACGCGAGAGCGGGTTCCCGCCCTTCATGCTGCAACCTGTTGATTTTGTGGGGCTCTATCACGCCAAACATATCGCCCCCAACGGCAAGACCAACTGAAGCCAGACCACCGGACCGATCTACCTGAAAATCAGGTAAATTTCGGGCCGCATTCTGGCTGTGTATCGCTCCACGGATATGTCTGCCATGGGCAGAACGCTTTAAAGGCGCCTCCATGAGGCGCCTTTTTTATCAACCCCAGCGCCATGCTGGAGATAGAACAAGATGTGTTTCGATGTTTGACGACTTTTAGCGGTTATTCCCCTTTAGGGGTTGCATAAACGGAGGATTCGCCCTTGGGGCGCGGGCCGCTCAATTGCTCGCCGGTTGCGATAAAATAGACGGTTTCGGCAATGTTGGTGGCATGGTCGCCCGCCCGCTCGATGTTCTTGGCGATGAACAGCAAATGCGTCGCATGGGTGATCATGCGCGGGTCTTCCATCATATAGGTCAAAAGCTCGCGGAACAACGCATTGTTGCGGGTATCGACCTCGCCATCATGCGTCCAGACATAGTGTGCCAACGCTGCATCGTGCTGCGAAAATCCTGCCAGAACAGTTTTAACCTGTTCGAGCACCAGGCTCGCCATATCTTGCATACCGGTCAGGGATCGGTTGCTGCTGGAGCGTTCTTCCATGACCAGCACGCGTTTGGCGATGTTCTTGAACAGATCGCCCATGCGCTCGATATCCGAGGCGATGCGGATCGTGCCCATAATATGGCGCAGATCATTGGCCATCGGCTGGCGGCGGGCGATGATTTTCACCGCCGCCTCCTCGATCTCGTGCTGGGTAGCATCGAGCAGGCGGTCCTGTTCGATCACATGGCGCGCCATGGCGGTATCATGGCGCACCAACGCCTCTACCGAGCTGCTCAACATGCCCTGCACAACCTCGCCCATCTGGGCAATGTTGCCGGAAAGCGCCGCCAATTCGCTGTCATAGGCGCGGACGATATGGGATGTCATGGTGTCCTCCTCAACCGAACCGGCCGGTGATATAATCTTGCGTGCGGCGATCTTTGGGGTTGGTGAAAATCTCGTCGGTCGGCCCGGTTTCCACCAATGTCCCCAAATGAAAAAATGCGGTGCGCTGTGAAACCCGTGCGGCTTGCTGCATCGAATGGGTGACGATCACAATGGTAAAATTCGCGCGCAGCTCGTCGATCAGCTCTTCAATCCGCGCCGTGGCGATGGGGTCGAGCGCAGAGCATGGCTCGTCCATCAAAATGACCTCGGGTCCAACCGCGATCGCGCGGGCAATGCACAAACGCTGCTGCTGGCCGCCCGAAAGCCCGGTTCCCGGTTCCCGCAGGCGGTCTTTTACTTCCTCGAACAGGCTGGCGCGCCGCAGCGAAGTTTCCACAATCTCATCGAGTTCCGCCTTGCTGTTGGCAATGCCGTGCAAACGCGGGCCATAGGCCACGTTTTCATAGATCGATTTGGGGAAGGGATTGGGTTTTTGAAACACCATGCCCACCCGCGCGCGCAGCAACACCACATCGAGATCCGGGGCGTAAATATCTTGATCATCGAGGCGAATATCACCGCTCACCCGCGCATTGGGAATGGTATCATTCATGCGGTTGATACAGCGCAGGAAGGTCGATTTTCCGCAGCCGGAAGGGCCGATAAACGCGGTGACCGTGCAAGCGGGAATATCGACAAAGACCGATTTGAGCGCGTGTTTTTCGCCATAAAACACATCGACATCACGCGCGCGCACTTTAATGGGCGCTTCGGGGAGGGGTTGCGGCATGATCACTCCTTACCAGCGGCGCTCGAACCGGCGGCGCAGAATAATCGCGAGCCCGTTCATCAGAAACAGAAAAGCCAGCAATACCATGATCGTGGCTGCGGTTTTGGCCTGAAAGGCCCGCTCGGGCAGATCGGACCATAAATAGATCTGCACCGGCAAAACACTGGCCGCATCGGTAATCGATTGCGGCACATCGACAATAAACGCGACCATGCCGATCATCAGCAACGGCGCGGTTTCGCCCAAAGCATGCGCCATACCGATAATCGTGCCGGTCATGATACCGGGCATGGCCAGCGGCAAGACATGGTGAAACACCGCCTGCTGGTGCGAGGCACCAACACCCAACGCCGCCTGCTTGATGGAAGGCGGTACGGCTTTAAGCGCTGCGCGCGCAGAGATGATAATGGTGGGCAAAACCAGCAGCGCCAACACCAGACCGCCGACCAGCGGGGCAGAGCGCGGCATGTTGAAAGCGTTGAGAAATACTGCGAGCCCCAACAGCCCGAACACGATAGAGGGCACGGCGGCCAAGTTGTTGATCGCAATTTCCAGAATGTCCGTGAAGCGGTTTTTGGGCGCAAATTCTTCTAAATACAAGGCAGAGCCCACCCCAACCGGCAAACAGCACAGCAAGGTAACCAGCAAGGTGATCAGC
>CAZGKS010000136.1:0-6191 GCA_964526275.1 uncultured Methylobacterium sp.
GGCGACGACCTCGACGGCCTCGAGCTCGATTTCCTGCGCTGCTACAGCCTCTTCCCGCCGGAAAAAACGACGCGCGAACAGCGCACCGGGATCATCACTGACTTCATCCGCGACGTGCGCGTACTCCTCGATCGCACCGCGCGCGAAATGGTGCAGAAGCTCGAACAAACGCGGGCGCAATTGTCGGATAGCCGCGAAAATCCCCATGGCGAGCTTAAAGTTACCGCCAATGTCGGGCTGGGCGGCAATTGGCTTACCCCGCGCCTTGCGGAGTTTTTGCAAGCTTACCCGGATATTCGGGTTCACCTGATCCTCACCGATGACGAGCTGGATCTGGCCATGCGGGAGGCCGATATTGCCCTGCGGTTGCGCGCGCCGCAACAGGCGGATTTGATCCGGCGGCGGTTGTTTGCGGTGCATTTCCATTTGTTTGCCTCACCGGAATATCTCAAGCGGTTTGGTGCGCCCAAAACGGTTGCGGATCTGGATGCGCATCGGCTGATTGCGTTTGGCGGCGATATTCCGGGCTATCTTTCGGATATCAATTGGCATTGCACCGCCGGGCGGGACAAATCGAACCCGCGCGAGCCGGTTCTGGTGATCAATTCCGTTTCTGCCTTGGTAAAAGCGGTGGCGAGCGGGGCGGGCATTGCGGTTATTCCCGATTATATGCGCGATCAAGCATCAACGCTGGTCCCGTTGATGGTTGAAGAAATCATGCCGCAATTTGAATGTTTTCTGGTTTACCCGGAAGCGCTCAAACAGGTGGCGCGCGTGCAGGTTTTTCGCGATTTTCTGGTCGGAAAAGCCCAACGCTGGGTTTATTGAACGGAGGGGTGAGGGCATGAAACACGCTTGCAGGATGGTAGCGCAGCCGATATCGGTCGCGCCGGGGCTTGATTCGGGGGCTTTGGCACAAGAGCCTTCGCTGGGTACCTTGCCGCACTGGCAGCTGGAGCATCTTTATCCGGCGCCAGATGCGCCGCAAGTCGAGGCGGATCTGGCATGGATTGCGCAAGAGAGCGCAGCTTTTGCCCAAACCTATCGGGGCAAGCTGGCGGATCTGATCGCGGAACCGGAATCAGGCGCCAAATTGGGCGCTGCGCCCGCTTCCCCCTCCGAGCGGCTTTTTGCCGCTATCGCGCGTTATGAGGCGCTCGAAGACCGCATGGGCAAGCTGGGCGCTTATGCCGGTCTGCTCTATGCGGGGGATACAACCAACCCCGCTTACGCCAAATTCTATGGCGATATAAGCGAAAGACTCACCGATTCTGGCACGAAAGTGTTGTTTTTTGCGCTTGAACTCAACCAGCTCGACGATACCCTTCTGGCAAGGCTGGTTGCCCTGAAGCCGCTGGATCATTATGCGCCCTGGCTTAGCGATCTGCGCGCGGAAAAACCCTATCAGCTTTCCGAAAAACTCGAAGAATTGTTCGCTGAAAAGGCGACGACCGGCCGCAATGCGTTCAACCGCCTGTTCGATGAAACCATGGCGGCGATGCGCTTTGAGGTGGCGGGCGAAACGCTGGCCCTTGAAGGCGTGCTGGGCAAGTTGCAACACCCGCAAAGTCCTGTGCGCAAGGCTGCTGCCGGGGCGCTTGCGGCCGGGCTTGCGGCCAAGGCGCCGCTTTTTACGCTTATCACCAATACGCTGGCCAAGGACCACGAAATATCAACCCGCTGGCGGGGTTTTGTGGATGTGGCGGCTTCGCGGCATTTGGCAAACCGGGTTGAACCCGAGGTGGTGGCGGCGCTGGTGCAGGCGGTGGAGGCGGCCCATCCCCGCCTTACGCATCGTTATTACGCGCTCAAGGCGCGGTGGTTCGGGCAAGATAAACTGGCCTTTTACGACCGCAATGCCCCGCTGCCCGATGAAGTACAGCGGGTTATTCCCTGGGAGGAAGCGCAACAAACCGTTTTGTCGGCCTATACGGCGTTCTCGCCCGATCTTGCCCAGATCGGCGCGCGGTTTTTCAAGGAGGGCTGGATCGATGCCCCGGTGCGGCCGGGTAAATCCCCCGGCGCGTTCGCGCACCCGACCGTGCCTTCCGCGCATCCGTATCTGATGCTCAATTATCTGGGTAAACCGCGCGATGTGATGACCCTGGCGCATGAGCTTGGGCATGGTATCCACCAGGTGCTCGCGGGCCATCAGGGCGCCTTGATGGCGCCAACCCCGCTCACCTTGGCCGAAACCGCCAGCGTGTTTGGCGAAATGCTCACCTTCCGGGCGTTGCTGGCGGGGGCGCCCAACCCGCAGGCGCGCCGCGTGCTGCTGGCGGGCAAGGTGGAGGATATGCTCAACACCGTCGTGCGGCAGATTGCGTTTTACCGCTTTGAACGCAAAGTACATGAAGCGCGCCGCAGCGGCGAGCTGACAACGCCGGATCTCAACGCCTTGTGGCTGAGCGTGCAGGGGGATAGTCTGGGGCCGGCCATTGATCTTGAAGCGCCGTTGGCGGCGGAGGCCGGGGCGGGGTATGAGACGTTTTGGGCGTATATCCCCCATTTCATCCATTCTCCGTTTTATGTCTATGCTTATGCCTTTGGCGATTGTCTGGTCAATTCTCTTTATGGGGTTTACGAAAACGCCCATCCGCGTTTTGTGGAGCATTACATTGCCTTGCTGAGTGCGGGCGGCGCCAAACCTTACGGCGAACTGCTCCAACCTTTTGGGCTCGATGCGCGGGACCCTGCCTTCTGGCAGATTGGCCTTTCAATGATCGAGGGCATGATCGATGAGCTGGAGGCGTTGTAAGCTTGTCCCCCTTGCCGCAGCGGCTCTGGTATACGGGCGGTAAAATCATCGTTTTTGCCGAGCCCCCGATTGCACGGGCGTAAGGATTACGATAAGGGTTGAGGCATGGTCTGTTTTGTCCCCTGAGTGATTTTTTCTGAAGCTGGAGCCTTGATATGGCGCATGATCAACACCCCCCTGCGAATGCTATGGATTATGCCGAGCATGAGCGTACTTTCTCGCTGTTTATTGCCCTTTGCAAATGGGGCTCGCTCTTATCGCTTGTTCTTGTGCTGCTTATGGGCGCGATGACCAACACGATCCCGTGGCTTTTTGCCATTGCGGTGAGCGTCATTACAGCGGTATTGATCGCTAAATTATTCTGAACGACTGGGCTTTCCTGAAGAAATGCCGGGGCGCGGGGCGTAAAGCGCACGGTGTTTCCAGCAAATACTCTGGGTTTCCGGCAAGTATTCCTACAGATATTCTTGCAGGTAATCAGACAGGCAAATCCAGCGCGCATTGGCTCCTTTGCTTGGCTCTGTCTGGCGCCCTTGTTTATCTGGCGCTGCAGAAGGCATAAGCAGGGCACCTTAAAAACGCGGTGTCTTAAAAACGGGGGGCGCCTTGAAAATCAAGCGTAACAGGAGGGTGGAATGCGCATCGTCGTTTTGAACGAAACCAAGAGCGGAGAGACGCGGGTTGCCGCTACCCCCGAGACGATCACCAAACTCAAGGCGCTTGGCGCGGTCTTTGGCGTTGAAAAAGGCGCAGGGCTTGCCTCCGCGATCGACGATTCGGCTTATGAAGCGGCAGGAGCAGACATTGTCTCCAGCCTTCCCAAGGCCCTCAAGGAAGCCGATATTGTGCTGGCCGTGCGCCGTCCCAAAGGGGAACTGGCGGGGGCCATGAAAAAAGGCGCGGTGCTGCTGGCTATCGCCGATCCTTATGGCAATGCCGAGGCGCTGGAGCCTTTCGCCAAAGCGGGGGTCGATGTTTTTGCCATGGAATTGATGCCGCGCATCACCCGCGCGCAGGTGATGGATGTGCTCTCCAGCCAGGCCAATCTGGCAGGGTATCGCGCCGTTCTGGATGCCTGCGAGGTGTATGGCCGGGCCTTCCCCATGATGATGACCGCGGCGGGCACCATTCCGGCGGCGAAGGTGTTTGTTATGGGGGCCGGCGTTGCCGGGTTGCAGGCCATTGCCACCGCGCGTCGGCTTGGGGCGGTTGTGACCGCAACCGATGTCCGCCCGGCGGCCAAGGAGCAGGTGGAATCTTTGGGGGCCAAGTTCATCGCCGTTGAGGATGATGAATTCAAGCAGGCCGAAACCGCAGGCGGTTACGCCAAGGAAATGTCCCAAGAGTATCAGGCCAAGCAGGCCGCGCTCGTTGCCGCCCATATCGCCAAACAGGATATCGTGATCACAACCGCGCTTATACCGGGACGGCCTGCGCCCAAGCTTGTTTCGCAACAGATGGTGGAAGCCATGCGGACGGGCTCTGTTGTCGTGGATCTGGCAGTGGAGCGGGGCGGCAATTGCGCGCTTTCGCAGGCCGATACCGTCACCGATCATAAGGGCGTTAAAATCGTTGCCTGGTCGAATACCCCTGGCAGGCTCGCGCCCAGTGCCTCGGCGCTGTATGCGCGCAATTTGTTCGCGTTTCTGGAAACGATGATCGACAAGACCGAGAAAAAACTTGCCGTTAAATGGGACGATGACCTCGTGCGCGCCACCAACCTTACGCGCGATGGGGCGCTCGTCCACCCAATTTTTGCGCCTAAACCCTGAAGCATTCACCCTTAGAGCCTGAAATGTTTTGATAAAAACATATCAAGCGCTTATCTTGTTGTTAAAGAATGCGTTTTTGCTCTTGATGAGTCCATCAAAAACAAAAACGCGCTATAAGCGGGAGGCACGCATGGCGTCACCAAATTCGGCCCTCGAAAGCGCAAGGGCGGCACAAGCGGCAGCGGAAGCGGCTTTAGCGAAAGCGCAAGCTGCCCTGGCTGCTGCTGAACAGGCGGCGTTTGCAAGCGGAGCTGCGGTTTCGGCGGCAACAGGCGGGGCGGTGGATCCCACCATCTTTCAGTTGGCCATTTTCGTACTGGCGATTTTTGTTGGCTATTATGTGGTCTGGTCGGTAACGCCAGCGCTGCATACGCCGCTGATGAGCGTTACCAACGCCATTTCCTCGGTGATTGTGGTGGGCGCTTTGCTTTCGGTCGGGGTTGGCTCGCTCCAGGGCGGGCTGGCGGCCGAATTTGGCTTTTTCGGGCTTGTGCTGGCGAGCGTCAATATTTTCGGCGGATTTCTTGTCACCCAGCGCATGCTGGCCATGTATAAAAAGAAGGGTTGAGCCATGCTGAACGCCAATCTTGCCAACCTGCTCTATCTTGCTTCCGGCGTGTTGTTCATTCTCGCCTTGCGCGGGCTTTCGCACCCCACGACCTCGCGGCAGGGCAATTTTTTCGGCATGATCGGTATGGCGATTGCCATGCTGACCACCTTGCTGTTGTCGCCACCCTCTACCTTCAAGGGATGGGCGTTGCTGATCGGCGGGCTTGGGCTTGGCGGCGGGGTTGGCGCTTACATGGCCAGACGCGTCGAAATGACCAAAATGCCGCAGCTTGTCGCGTTTTTCCACGCGCTGGTGGGGCTGTCGGCGGTGTTTGTTGCGGCTGCCGCGCTCAATGCGCCTGAAGCCTTCGGCATTGGTGCCCCCGGTTTCATCAAAAAAGGCTCGCTGTTCGAAATGGCCTTGGGCGTTGCGATCGGCGCGCTTACCTTTACCGGTTCGGTGATTGCGTTTTTGAAGCTGGATGGCCGGATGAGCGGCAAACCGATTTTGCTGCCGCAGCGCCATATTCTTAATATCGCGCTGGGCGTGCTGCTGGTTGCGTTGATCGCCGGGCTGATTGCAACCGAAAGCCACCTGTTGTTCTGGCTTGCCGTGCTGGTCAGCCTGGCGCTTGGGGTGTTGCTGATCGTGCCGATTGGCGGGGCCGACATGCCGGTTGTGGTCTCAATGCTGAATTCCTATTCCGGTTGGGCGGCGGCCGGGATCGGCTTTACGCTGGGGAATTTGGCGCTGATCATCACCGGCGCGCTGGTGGGGTCTTCGGGCGCCATTCTGAGTTATATCATGTGCAAGGGCATGAACCGCTCGTTCTTCTCGGTCATTCTGGGTGGGTTCGGCGGCGATGTTGCAGCGGCCGCTTCCGGCGCGCAGGAGCAACGCCCGGTCAAGCAAGGTTCTGCCGAGGATGCGGCCTTTATCCTCAAAAACGCGTCCAAGGTTATTATTGTTCCTGGTTATGGTATGGCAGTTGCACAGGCTCAGCACGCTGTTAGAGAGCTTGCTGATGCTCTTGAAAAAGAAGGTGTGAAAGTCCGCTATGCCATACATCCGGTGGCAGGGCGCATGCCGGGGCACATGAATGTTCTGCTTG
>CAZGKS010000137.1:0-6188 GCA_964526275.1 uncultured Methylobacterium sp.
ATACGTCAAACCCCTCAACCGTGCCATGGGGCACGCTTTTCGGGCTTTTCCTGTCTTTTAGCTCACCAAAATCACGCCAACAATCCACGATAAGGAGTCATAACCCTAAATGAAATTCTCAAACGGCCCCTTACACAATCAGCGGGCCGTTGAGATCGGTTGCGGGTTTTGCCCCCACATGCTCCACCCGTCGCTGCCAATTGGCCCCGAGATAATAATAGCGCAGGCTGTCCACTTCCTGTTCGATGATGCCCTCCAACCGCGCTTTAAGCCGCGCCCATTGGGCGGGGTCCACCTCGATCTCGAAAACCGAATATTGCACCCTCTGGCCATAATCGCGGCAGGCTTTGGCCACGGCACGAAGCCGCTTCGCGCCATTGCCTTCCGAGGTATGGACATCATAGGTAACCAGAACCAGCATGGCGATGCTCTGACACATTTTTGCGTATGATGGGACAATCGAGACTAAAAACGCACTCTTTAACAAAGAGATAAAAGCAGGATATGTGTTTCCATCAAAGCGCATCAGGCCCTATGTCCAGAACCAGGGGGGATAGGCATCCAGATCGCCGCGCAAATGCCGCGCGAGCATCTGCGCCTGAAGATGCGGCACCAAACCCAGCGGGGTTTTCTCATCGAGAAAGGGGTGGATGCGCTCATCGCGCTTGCGCTCCTGCCAGGCGATCAGCACGGTCTTGCGCGCCTCATCGCTCATCCGCACAGCGCCATTTGCTTCGGTTGCAAAATCGCGCGCACGCAATTGCCGCCGGTTGATAAGGGAAAGCGCCATCCGGTCGGCAAGCACGGGGCGCAACTCTTCCATCAGGTCCAGCGCGAGGCTGGGGCGCCCCGGACGGTCCCGATGCAGGAAACCGGCGGCGGAATCAAGCCCCACCCCTTCAAGCGCGGAGCGGCAATCATGGGTGAGCAGGGTATAGAGGAACGAGAGCAAGGCATTCACGGGATCGAGCGGGGGGCGGCGCGAGCGTCCCTGCCAGCGCATGGCTTCATCGGGGGAGCGGATAAGCGCGTTGAAAACCGAAAAATAGAGGTTGGCGGCCTCTCCTTCAGAGCCGCGCAGCCGTTCGAGCGTATCATCGCTTCGCTCGATCCGGCGCATAAGGACGGCCAGCCGGTCGGTAACGCCGGTGATAGCCGCGCGGTCTTCCTCCCGGTATTCGGTGCCATAATCGCGCAAGGATCGCCGCAAAACAGCGCGTTGATTGGCCACTTTGCCGATCAGAAAAGACCGCACAACCTCCTCCGGGGCATCGCAAACGCGATATTGCGCCCGGCGCAGCAGCACATTGCCGCTGATTGGCCCTTCAAGGCGGGCCTGAAACCGCCCGTTTCGATCCAGCAAAACGAGGGTAATGCCCGCCCCAGCCAAAGCGCCCATGAGCGGCGGGGAGACAAAAATCGCACCGAACACCACCACGCTCCCGAGCATGTGGAGCGGCACGCGGTTTTTCTCGACACCGTCAATTTCCACGACGATGTTTTCGCCCTCCTTGCGCAGGGATGCGCCTTCCGTTGTGACATAAAGCGTATTGAGCAGCTTTTTCACACAGGATCCTCCGGCGCAAGGATACGCGCCACCATGCGCGCACGCCAGGCGCGAACCGGCCGGGCGACAATATCCGGGCGGCACAGATCCAGCAGCGAACAGGCCCGGCACCGTTCACGTTTCAGGGTCGGGGGCGGGGTGTTGCCGGAGGCAAACAGGGCGGCAAGCTGCGCGCAGATTTCCTCGGTGATACCCCGCAAATGCGCATCGAAGGGCACGATAACGCGCCGTTTGGTTTCGGCATAGAACAAGGCGCCTTCCGGCACGGCGCGCCCGGTCATTTCCTCAAGGCACAGGGCTTGGGCGCAAAGCTGGACCTCATCGGCGCGGTGGAGCTTGGGCTTGCCGCGCTTGTATTCGATCGGGAAGGCTGTCTCCCCCTCCCCTTGCGGGTGGAACTCCACCACATCCGCAACCCCCACAAGATTAAGGCGGCGGCAGGCCAGCGGCAGGGCCATCACCCGGCGCAGGCCACGCACTTTGCGCGCACCGCCTTTGTCGGCTACGGCGTGCAGCACATGCCCTTCCGCCGTGAAGCGGTTATCCGCCCACAGGCCTTCCAGATGGATAAGCGCCGCCTGCCGCAGACAATAAACGGCATGTTGCAGCGCAGAGAGCGGGATGGGGGCGCTCTCTTCTGGTTCAGGTGGGGCTATTTCGGCCATCCCTCACACCACCTCGATGATCTCGACCCCCTCTGGCAGGCCATCGCGGTGGATGGAGATGCGATAATCAGAGAAGGCGCGCGCGGGCGGGAAATTATCCCGTTGGTCGATCGCGTGGACTTCCCCCTTGATCATGCGGCCAATCTCAACCCGCTCAAACAGCTTATGGGCCGGGGCATTACCCAACGCATTGGCATGTTTGAAAACGATGAGTTTGCGGGTGGCCATCTCCCCGCGCGCGGCGGAGCGATCATGCTCGAACATATTGGTCAGCGCCTCATAAAGCAGGGTCAGGTCACTTTCCGAAAAGCCCGTACGTTCAGAAAATTTGGCAGAAATGAAGCCATGCGCCACATAAAGCCCGTAAGGCACGATATGCTTGCGGCCCATGGTGCGGTTATCGGTACGGTCGGAGGAATCATCGCCTTCGACCTTCTGCTTCTTTTCGGCCTCGTTGGTGGCCGCCATGCGGGTAATCGAGATTTCGAGCGGCAGGATGGATTCAACCGACCGGGCGAAGCTGATCTGCACCGGCCCCTTGACCTGCCCGCAATTGACACCCGTGGACATGACCGCGCCAAAGGTCCGCACATCAAAGAAATTTTTGCACATGAAGGCGGTCAGTTGCTTTGCCTCCGTGTCGTCCTTGGGGTTCAGCTTGGCATCCTTGGAGGCTTTAGGATCATCTGGCCGCAGAGACTTGTAAGCCTGCCGATGTTTGTCGTTCAGGATGGAACCTTCCTCCACGTAAATGTGGAACCCATCTTGCCCGTGGCGGGCAAGATCCACATAATTGCGGATTTTGCGCTTCAAGCTTACATCGGTTACCAGGCCGCGATTGGTTTCAGGGTCCAGACGCGGCTGGTTGCCTGCATCCGGATCCCCATTGGGATTGCCGTTGATAACCTCGAAAATAAGGGTAAAATCATAGCGATTGGCAAGAATGGTCATGGTTCGCTCTCTCCCTGCAGGGTGGTATGGGTCGCTTTTTTGAAAAATTCACTGCGTTGATGGTAATATCCCAGGCCGAACAGCGCCTGTTCCTGTGCGGAAAGCGCGGCGGGAAAAGGATCCTCCTCCGGTGACATGCACTCCATGAGGGCGGTGATCTGTTTTTCCAGCACCACCCGATAGCCGGGCTTTTGCTTGCCCAGTTTTGATAGATGGTGGGCAGAACCGCTCTCCAGGACAGAAAACACCTTGCGGGGCTGCGCCGATGCAGAGCCATAAAACTTGTCTTTGATGGTCGCATTAACCTTGGTGCCAAGCGCTGCCGACTGAATTTGCTCATAAAGAGCAAACAGGCGGCCAAGCAGATAGCCCCTGTTCCTGTTTTCCGGGTCGAGTGCCACAGGTACCTCCTTGCGTTTAAAAGTGCGAATGAGAACGGCTTTGAGAATCGCTGCGCGCTCGGCATTGAGGGTGCCATCGGCGCGGATGCGGGTAAGAACAGAAGCCATGAGCGTGAGCGGATAAGGCGTACCTGTCAGGATGGCGCGCATCCACTCCCCGGCAAGGTTGGGCGCAACATTTTCGCGCTTGCCCAGAACCGCCGTTTCCAGCAAATAGCGCCAGAGCGGCGGGTAGCCATCACGCGGGGGCGGTTCGATCTTCATATCCTCGACATAGCGTTGATAATGGCGCGCCAGCACCCCGAAATCATCCTCATAATAGAAGCGGATAGAAAGGCGCGAGGCGTTGGGGGCAAGGCCAAGCACATAAAAGCGCACGCCTTTTGCCAGTGCGGGCGCGATGCTCTCCAACATTTCCCCGTTGCGCAAACGCTTGAGCTTATCGTGCAGGCGGATGGCCGCATTACGTTCCTCGCTGGCCTGTTCCTCGCTGGCCTGTTCTGGCGTTTCGTTTTTCTCATCCGGCGGCTCGATAAAGCAGCGGAACATCGCTTCCGCATCTGCGGCCATATCCGAAGCATCCGCCCAGAACACGGTGGAAGCATCGCCGATCTGGATCCGGTGGCCGCTGTCGCGCTCCAAAAAGCGGTTGAGCGCGGTGGTATAGGCAAAGGCCGCCCCTTCCGAGACCGGCGCGTTATCCCCCTGCTCATGGCCATAGGAGGCAAAAGCATCCAGATTGAACGAGACAATCGCCGCCCCGGAGGATTGCGCCCCCCAGACACCCTTGATAGAGGGGTGAAGCCGCGCAACAGGGGCGGGCTCTCCTGTAACAAGGCAGATTTGCGCAAAGCTGTCCGACGCCCCGCCCAGCCGCATCCAGATCCGTTTGGCTTCCGGCCGGTCATGCAGAAAAAGATTGGCCCGGTGCTCGCTTTCCATCGCAAAAATGACATTAAGGTCTTTGGCATCCTGCGGCCATTCCGGTGCTGTAAACTGCTCCGGCTGCCAGTTTTGCAAAAACAGGAGCAGGGCTTTGAGCCCTTCATCCTCGCTCCCGCCAATATCCTTCACATGCCGCTCGATAAAAGCTTTGTGCTCTTCAGCGGTGCGTTTACCCTCGCCCGCTGTCACGCCCAGCACATAGGAGGTCTTGTCCCACAAAAAATTGGGCGCAATGCCTGCCGTCCGCTTGATCGGTTGCGGCACCAACATCGGGCGGGGTTGTTTCTTCTTGCCCTCGCCGGTCCGCCAATCAACCACATCCGCAAGGGTGCCATCTGCGTGGAGCAAAATCACAAGCCCGATCTTCTCCATGGAATAGCCAAAGGGCGGCGGATTGGGCAGCCGCGCATAGGCGTTGACAAGGGATGCCAGAATGCTCATCGCCGCACCTCTGGCGAGGTCGGCGCAGGCACCTTCACCACGCCATTTTCAAGCCTGGCGCGAAAGAACAGCGAGGGGCGTCCTTCTGCCCCGTGATCAATATCAAACAGCATGAAGCCAAGGTCGCGGCTTTCCGCAAAAGGCGGCGGCAAGGGCGCATCTGGCGCCAGAAGCTCGAAATGCGCGGCAAATTCCCGCACGCCAAGGCAAGGCTGGTGGAAGCATTGGCCCCGCGCCGCGCGGCGGTTGAAAGTATCCAGATGCTTGCCGATGTTATCCTCCTCGCCCGCCTTCTCCGTCATCTCGAAATGCGCTTCGATCACATAAGCCGGGCGGACCAGCACCGTTGCCGCGCGCTGCTGGCGGTCTTCATCGACAAGCAGGTTCAACCCGGCAAGATCCCCGCGTTTCATGGCCGATTTGATCTTGCCCGCAGGCGCCTTGTGCCCAACCTCGTTGCGGCGGATGGATTGAAAGCGGATCGGCTCCAGCACATGAATGGCATCCACCACCCAGCGGATTGCAGGCTTCCAGTGGATCGCCTCCAGAATGCCGCGCGCGGCAGAGGGCGTCATCACATCATAGGATACACGCTCCACCTTCATTTCAGGGCGGGTGAAACAGGCGTAATCCCCCGACACTTTGAGACGTATTCCGTAGGTCACGCAGCCTCCTCAAGCGATCGAATTTTCCAGGGCCAAATAATCGGCATCCTCCCACAACAAGCCAATATCCTCGTGGTAGAGGCTTGCCGTGTTGAGAACCGCGAACTGATCCCCCCGCAGATGCGGGGCGGCAAAGGCCACATGGCCGTTGGCAATAAGCGTGTCCCGCGCTTTTGGCGGCACCAGAACGACATGCGTTTGAAGGCACCGCGCCAGCGTGCCAGAGGGAATATTCTCGATCCCCAGCTTTTGCACGGCGTCTTGTGCCGCCGCATCCCGCGCCACGATCACCGGGACAAGGCCGGTCTCGATCATGCGGAATTTATCGGCGACCGCGCGGTAATTAAACAGCGAGCCGGTGCGAGAGAGCCGAAAATCGTCGAGAATACCCTTGGCATCCAGTCCCGTCTCCCCCATACGCCAATAAACCTCGCCGAAATAATCCTCGATCGCGGCAGGCGATGTCAGGTCGGCATGCTGGCCAAATATGCGTTGCATATCGCCGATCAGGCCTTTGATCTCGCCGGGCGGAGGGTAATCGGGTGCCGTGAAC
>CAZGKS010000138.1:0-6181 GCA_964526275.1 uncultured Methylobacterium sp.
GTTCAAACGCGTGGTTGCCGGCCACGGCCCCGCCAATGCCCAACGCCTGAAAAACCGCCGGGCAACGCATGCCGATGGCGATTGGGTGCGCAAGGCGGCGCGCGCTTATGCGCAAAAACGCGCGCAACGGCAGGCGCCGCCGCTGGCAGCAGAATAAACCGGGCGTTACTCCCATAACCCGGGCGTTACTCCCCCGGATAAGCAACACCCACGCTCCCCTCTCCTCCTTGCAACAGGCTCCCCCATGAGTGACCAGGATTTTTCCGCCCCCGATACCCCGCTTTACGAGGTTTTCATCCGCGCCAAAGCCGGGCTTTCGCACAAACATGTTGGCTCCTTGCACGCCCCCGATGACCAGATGGCGCTGGATATGGCGCGCGATGTCTATACCCGCCGGGCGGAAGGCGTGTCGATCTGGGTGGTGCGCTCCAACCATATCGCCGCCTCCGACCCACAAGATAAAGACATGCTGTTCGAGCCAACCGCCTCGAAGATCTATCGTCACCCGACCTTTTATGAAGTGCCCGAAGAAGTTGGACATATGTGAGGCAATGATGGCACCCGCATCCCCCAATTCCCAACCGCCCGCCCCAACCCCCCTGCTCACTTATGTGCTGCGTCTGGCTGATACCGCCTTGGTGCTCGGGCACCGGGTGTCGGAATGGACCTACAAGGCCCCCACCCTGGAAGAGGACATCGCCCTCTCCAACCTTGCGCTCGATCTGGTGGGCCAAGCGCGCCTGCTTTATGACTACGCGGATCGCCTTGAGGGCTTGGCGCGCGGGGAAGATTATTACGCCTTCATGCGCACCGATCGCGATTTTCTCAATGTTCTGCTGGTGGAGCAACCCAATGGCGATTTCGCGCAGACCATAGCGCGGCATCTGGTGTTTTCCGCCTTCGCACACCCCTTTTACGCCGCCCTCGCCCATTGTGCAGATACCACACTGGCAGGCATTGGCGCCAAGGCCGAAAAGGAGATGGCGTATCATTTCCGCCATGCCGCCGAATGGGTGATCCGCCTGGGCGATGGCACGGCGGAAAGCCACGCCCGCGCCCAGACCGGGCTCAATGAAGCCATGGTCTACGCCGCCGAATTATTCGAAACCGATGCGGTGGAACGCGCGCTGATCGCCCAAGGCATCGCCCCGGATCCCGCGCTCTTGCGCGCGCAGGTCGAGCAAAAACTACAAGCCATCGCGCAGGAGGCCACGCTCACCCTGCCTGTAATCGCCTATCCTCAAAGCGGTGGACGAAACGGCGTGCATAGCGAATATCTGGGGCCGATGCTGGCGCAGATGCAGGCGCTGCATCGCGCGCATCCGGGCGCCACATGGTAGCGGCGCCCGCCTCGATCGCCGCCATTGCGCCTGCAACAGGCCCGCTCCCCGCGGAACCGGTTGCGGTATCCGAACGGCTGGCCCATGCCCGCGCCGCAATCGCCCATATTGCGGATCCGGAAATTCCGGTACTGACCTTAGGGGATCTCGGCGTTATCCGGGACGTGACCCTCGATGCGCAAGGCGTGCTGGAAGTGGCGATCACCCCCACTTATTCCGGTTGTCCTGCCATGGCGACCATGGCGCTGGATCTTGAACTGGCCTTGGCCAAAGCCGGGTTTACGCAAACGCGCATCCGCCAGGTGCTCACCCCTGCCTGGACCACCGACTGGATGAGCGCCGCCGGGCGTGATAAGCTGCGCGCATATGGTATCGCCCCGCCCCCGGCAAAAGCCTCCCGCCGGGCGCTGTTCGGGGAGGAAACCGCGCCGCAATGCCCGCTTTGTGGCAGCGCCCACACCGAAAAACTGAGCGAATTCGGCTCAACTGCCTGCAAGGCGCATTGGCGCTGCACAACTTGCCTTGAACCCTTCGATGCTTTCAAATGCCTTTAACACCGCCTATGCCGATAAGGAACGCCCGATGAGCCGCTTTCACGCGTTGGAAATTGCCGAAATCCGCCCCCAAACGCGCGATTCGGTCTCGATAGGGTTTCGCATCCCGCCCGATCTGCGCCCCGTTTTCGCCTTTCAGCCGGGGCAATACATCACCTTGCGGGCTAAGGTGGAGGGCGAAGACCTGCGCCGCCCTTATTCGATCTGCTCCGCCCCCGGCGAAGAATTCCTCCGCGTTGGCATCAAACGCGTGGACGGAGGCGCCTTTTCAAAATTTGCAACCCAAAGCCTTAAAATCGGCGACCGTTTAGAGGTCATGCCGCCGGAAGGGCGCTTCCTGTCGCACCAAGCCGCCCAAGGGCCCCGGCACGTGCTGGGCATTGCCGCAGGTTCCGGCATCACCCCCATCCTGTCGATTGCCAAAGCGGCACTGGGAAGCGATCCGCACACGCAATTCACGCTGATTTATGGCAACCGGACCTCCAGTTCCGTGATGTTCTCCGAGGAAATCGAGGACCTCAAAAACACCCATCTTGCCCGATTCACCGTGCTGCATGTTCTCTCGCGCGAAGCGCAGGATGTGCCGGTGCTCTCCGGCCGGATCGACGCCGCCCGCCTCAAAATGCTCGGCGAGGGCGTGATCCCCTTTCACACGCTGGATGAAGCGTTTTTATGCGGCCCCGAAGGCATGGTGATGGCGGCCAAGGCCGGGCTGGAAGCTTTGGGCGTGGCAACCACGCGCATCCGCACAGAGATTTTTACCCCCGCCGCCCCGCGCACAAAATATGCGCCAGAGCACACCGCCCCCACCGGCGCGGTGCTGGCGGAAGTAACCGCGCTGCTTGATGGCAAGGCGTATCGCTTCCCCTTCCGCGCGGGCGATGAAACCCTGATCGACGCCGCCGCGCGCGAAGGGATAGACCTCCCCTATTCGTGCAAAGGCGGCATGTGCTGCACCTGCCGCTGCAAGGTGGAAGAAGGCGAGGCCGAAATGGCGCTGCACTATTCCCTTGAACCTTGGGAACTCGAAGCCGGGTTCGTCCTCGCCTGCCAGAGCATCCCCAAAACCCCGGTGCTCAAGGTCACGTTCGACGAATTGTGAGGGCAACGCGCTGCAAGGGCGAAAAGGTTTTCACCCACGGTGTCGTTTAAAAGCACATTTAAAAACACTCTGTGCCGTGCAACCGGGGCCTGATAGTGCCGCCCGAATCAAAAACCCTAATTAAGCGCGCATGGCCATTGTATATCCACAAGGCTTTCCCCAAATGAGGCGGCAAGCATATAGCGGGCCACGCGCGTCACGTTGGTGCGCTCATGCGCGATCCGATGCCCGATCGCCCCGGCCCGGCGGCGCGCCGCATCATCCGCATACAGCGCGCTCATGGCGCCCACCAACGCCGCACGGTCAGCATATTCAACCACGCCGTCCTCATAAAGCGCACAAAGCCCGCTCGCTTGGTGCGTGAATGTCGTAACGCCCTGCCCCAAGGTTTGCGCGATCCGGTCGGATGAATAAAGATACGCCAATTGCTCCGGCTTGGTGTCATCGAGTGGCAGATTGGGGCAAACCGCCGCCTCCGCCAGGCGCTCAAGATACGTGGTGCTATCCACCCGTTCGGAGTGAAACGCCTTGCCCCCCGCCTCGAACCGATAGCCTGCGGGCAGCCCCTGCCGGATCGCGGTGATCTGCTCCTCGCGCCGCTCAATACCCGTACCCAGAAACTGCCCATCGAGGCGCAAATTTTCGCGCGGGACCTCAAAGACGCGCGCAGTTTCCATCGAGGGATCAACCGGGTTGGGCATAAAGAACAGCCGCCCGGCGGCAAGCCCCACCCCGCTCAGCAGCGCTTTATCTGCCGTTGTTATAAACGCGGCATCCACACAGCGCGCCCGCGCCATAAACCGCGCGAAAGTATGGCTCCGGAACACGGCATCGACACAAAAAGTCGCAAGACGCACCCCTGGAAGGCGCTCCCGCAGGCGATGATAAACGGCTTCTTCCACCAAATCCGCATGCCCGAAAAGCACCAGATGCGGGCGATAATGCGCCGCTGTTTCGAGTAATTTCGCTTGCATTTTGGCAGCCCCCAACCTTTGGGTGCCCAAAAAATTGGCCTCACGGGCGTGGTCTCGGTCAGAAAAGCACACAACATGGTGCCCCGCCCGGATAAACCCATTGGCAAGTTTGCTCTCGGTGTTGAAATAACGGCGAAAGAGGTCTTTGCGGCCAAAATTGCCCACAATCAGGATCCGTTTGGGCGCCATCAACGATCCTCCGGGCGGCGGATACCCGCCAGGGTTTTTAAACGCTCCCGAGCTTGCCCAATATAGGCAGCCGAAGGCTCTATCCCGAACAGGCGATGGCGCAGATAAACCCGGCCCGAAGCGCACAGGAATGGCAGGCGCACCCCGCGGTCCCGGTCAATTTTCCACAAGCTGGAGACCAACTGACTCACCAAGGCCGCGCGCGCTTTGGCGGAAATATCGGGCAGAGTCAAAAACGGCAGAACAGCCAAAAACCGATCATGGTGTTGCTGTGCCCGGTTGGCGGATAAATTATCGGCCCCCGCCGGGCGCAGGTGATAAACAAACGCATCAATATAGGCGACATGGTGCGCAGCACGCGCAAGGCGCAAGGGCAAGGATTGATCTTGGATAAACACCGCTTCATCCGCCCCGCCCGCCCGCCGCCACACCTCCCGCGCCACCAGAA
This sequence comes from uncultured Methylobacterium sp., assembly GCA_964526275.1. GTDB lineage: Bacteria > Pseudomonadota > Alphaproteobacteria > Rhizobiales > Beijerinckiaceae > Rhabdaerophilum. Next base: position 4,608 of record CAZGKS010000138.1, read on the forward strand.
ACCCCATCCGCACGATTTTGCGGCGCGCACAAAACGCCAAAGCATCTGAAGACGTTTCAATACGCGCCTGCATGGGAATATCCGGGCTGGTCATGGCGCGCCGGGAGCGTCCAAACACCAGCGGTACCGAAAATTTCTCCGCGCAATCGAGCAAAAACTGCGCCGCATTCGCGGGCACCCTGTCATCAGCATCCACCGCAATCAGATAACGCCCGCGCGCCTGCTCCGCCGCACGGTTGAAGGCAATCGCCGGGCCGGAATTGACCGTAGAGGTAAAAACCAGCACTCGTGGATCCGCTTTTTTTGCATCCTCAAGCACCGCAAGCGAATCATCGGTCGAGCAATCATCGACAAACACGAATTCCAAAGCCTCCGGGGCGATACCCCGTTGCGCTTGCAAAAAGCCAAGGGTTTCGGCCAGCACATCGCCCTTATTATAAACCGCGCAGATAAAGCTAACCAGAGGCTCCGTCATGCCAATGCTCATTCGTGCCAATAATCCGCGATCCAGCGCGCAGGCCGCAACCGCTTGTACCACCCACCCGGCCAGCGCCCCGCCAGCGCGTCATCGGGGTTGGGATGACCGTGAAACACGCACACGCTTGCATCTTCAGGCAGGCGGGAGGGGAGGAACCAATTAAGCAAAACGCGCGGAAACTTCCATCCCCCCGGCAGACAATGCCCCTTGAAAGAGACGCACCACCCCTCCGGCCAATAGGTCAATTTTCCCTCCTTGTGGAGGATCTGCGATAAAAACGTCTGCTCGATCCGGTAAACATCCACCCAGTGCTGGGTTGGTTGGCTATGGAATTCATCAAGCAAATTGCTATGAGCGCCGATATTAAACCGAAAGACCGATGTATTGCCGTTTATTTTAGTGGGCTGTGTCCAGTTATGGATAACACAATACTCCCCTGGATAATCGAAAAATTTATCAAGGCTGCCCGCAATGACAATATCGAGATCAAAAAACAACGTAGACCCCGCCAGATCCCCCAAGGCAGGGTTATAAAGCGCAAGCTTTTTCCACGGCGTGTTTTCATAAGGCGGATCAATCCGGATAGGCGGGAGCGGCATCACCTCTATATCCGGGTTCAGCCCTGTAGCATCCTCGGTAAAGCACACAAAACGAAACGGGCGCTTGAGGTTTCGGGCCACCATGGCATAAAGCCGGTTGGCATATTCCGGCCCATAAAGCGTGCCCCACTTCATGCAAACCACATTAACAGGGGCGCGGGCATCTTGCATGATACGATAATCCTGTGTTCAAAAAACGCGGAAAACCCCCGCCACGGCAACACTGCCCTTATACCAAAGCACCTACGCCTTGTGAACGGGAAAGACGCACGCCGCCAAGACGCGACACTTTCAACCGCGCCCTATCGCACCCAGCCGACCAAAAAACCGCGCCAGCCCCGCTTCAACAGCGCCCTTTCGTATAAGCGCCGGACGCTCGACAAACCGCCAACTGAGAACCGCAAACCCGATCGTCATTCCCAAAGCCGCAAGGGTTAACGAAAACGCCCCCACCTTTGGCACGTAAAGCGCACTCAACGCTTGTTGCACAGGAAAGC
>CAZGKS010000139.1:0-6147 GCA_964526275.1 uncultured Methylobacterium sp.
CCATTGATGCGATGAGTCTCACCGCTCGCATTCTCGTCGAGCTGCTGCCCGAGGTGGTGCTCGTGAATTCGCTCGCCTCGATCAACCGCACCCCAGGCGGCGCGCCGCACGTTCTTGATGTCGCACCATTGCTGCGGGCGGAGCAGGGGAGCGCCTCGGCGCTTCCAGAAAGCTGGGACGTGACGAGCGATTCGATCGCGGCGCACGTGGCTCGCCAATTGAACGCCTCGGAGCTGGTGCTGCTGAAGTCCACCGATCCGCCGCAGGCGAGCGATCGGCAAACTGCGAATTCGCTGGCTCTTGCTGGTTATGCCGATATTTTCAAGCGCAATGTCACCGCCTCCGGGGTCATTCCGCAAATCTCCGTAATTATGGGCCCGTGCGCGGGGGGGGATGTGTATTCTCCGGCCATGACCGATTTTATCTTCATGGTGCGGGATACCTCCTACATGTATGTCACTGGACCAGATGTGGTCAAAACCGTGACCAACGAGATTGTCAGCCACGAGGAACTGGGCGGCGCCTCTATCCACACCACAAAATCCTCCATTGCCGATGGCGCGTTCGATAACGATGTCGAGGCGTTGTTACAGATCCGCCGCCTGCTCGATTTTCTGCCCGCCAATAATACCGACGGCGTGCCGGAATGGCCAACCGAGGACAACCCGGCGCGGCGGGAGCCAAGCCTCGATACCCTGGTGCCCGATAACGCCAACCAGCCCTATGATATGCGCGAGCTTATTCTCAAAACCGTCGATGAGGGCGATTTTTTCGAGATCGCTGAAAAACACGCGGGCAATATCCTCACCGGCTTCGGGCGGATAGAGGGGCGCACGGTTGGGTTTGTGGCCAACCAGCCGATGGTGCTGGCAGGCGTGCTCGACAGCGATGCCTCGCGCAAGGCGGCGCGGTTCGTGCGGTTTTGCAACGCGTTTGAAATCCCGATCGTCACCTTTGTCGATGTGCCCGGCTTTTTGCCCGGCACCGCCCAGGAATATGGTGGCCTGATCAAACACGGCGCAAAATTGCTGTTCGCCTATTCGCAATGCACCGTGCCGCTCGTTACCTGCATTACCCGCAAAGCGTTTGGCGGAGCCTATGATGTGATGGCCTCCAAGCATATCGGGGCGGATATCAATTACGCCTGGCCCACCGCGCAAATCGCGGTGATGGGTGCCAAGGGCGCGGTAGAGATTATCTTCCGTGGCGGTTCGCCGGAAGAGATCGCGCAGCAGGCGCGCGAATACGAAGCGCGGTTCCTCTCGCCGTTTGTGGCCGCAGAACGCGGCTATATCGATGAGGTGATCATGCCGCATTCCACCCGCACCCGCCTTGCGCGCGCGCTCTCGATGCTGCGCACCAAGCAGGTCGAGCGCCCCTGGCGCAAGCACGACAACATGCCGTTGTGAGATTGGGAGAGAGCAATGTTCAACAAAATCCTGATCGCCAATCGTGGGGAAATCGCCTGCCGGGTTATCAAGACCGCGCGCAAGATGGGCATAAAGACGGTCGCGGTGTATTCCGATGCCGATAAAGACGCGATGCATGTGCAAATGGCCGATGAAGCGGTGCCTATCGGCCCGCCTGCTGCCGCAGAGAGCTATCTGGTGATCGATAAAATCATCGCGGCGTGCAAACAAACCGGCGCGCAGGCCGTGCATCCGGGCTATGGCTTCCTCTCGGAGCGGGAAGCCTTCGCGCTGGCGCTCAAAGCGAACGGGATCACCTTTATCGGCCCTAATCCGGGCGCGATTGCCGCGATGGGCGATAAAATCGAATCCAAAAAAGCCGCCGCTGCCGCCAAGGTCTCCACCGTGCCCGGTTATCTCGGCGTTATCGAGAACCCGGATCACGCCGTGAAGATTGCCGATGAAATCGGCTATCCGGTCATGATCAAGGCGTCCGCAGGCGGAGGCGGCAAGGGCATGCGCATCGCCTATAGCCGCGACGAAGTGGCAGAAGGCTTTGCCCGCGCCAAATCGGAGGCGGCGTCTTCGTTTGGCGATGACCGGGTATTTGTCGAAAAATTCATCGTCAATCCGCGCCATATCGAAATTCAGGTTTTGGGCGATAAACACGGCAATGTGATTTATCTGGGGGAACGGGAATGCTCGGTCCAGCGCCGCAACCAGAAAGTGGTGGAGGAAGCGCCCTCCCCCTTGCTCGATGAAGCCACCCGCAAAAAGATGGGCGAGCAAGCCGTCGCGCTGGCCAAAGCGGTGCAGTATGACAGCGCGGGCACGGTCGAATTTGTCGCCGGGCAAGACAAAAGCTTCTATTTTCTGGAAATGAACACAAGGCTGCAGGTAGAACATCCCGTCACCGAGATGATCACCGGGCTGGATCTGGTGGAGGAGATGATCCGGGTGGCCTATGGCGAGAAGCTCCGCCATACGCAAAAAGACATCAAACTCCATGGCTGGGCGGTGGAAAGCCGCATCTATGCCGAAGATCCCACGCGCAATTTCATGCCCTCGATCGGGCGGTTGACGCGCTATTCTCCCCCGCCGGAGGGGCAAGAAGGCACCGTCACCTTGCGCAACGATACGGGTGTCGAAGAAGGCGGGCAGATCTCGATGTATTATGACCCGATGATCGCCAAGCTGGTGACCCATGCGCCCACCCGCGCCGAGGCGATCGAAGCGCAATCGCGCGCGCTCGATAGCTTTGTCATTGAGGGGATTCGCCACAATATCCCGTTTCTGGCAACCTTGATGGCGCATCCGCGCTGGCGAGATGCCCGGCTGTCGACCGGGTTTATCGCCGAGGAATTCCCCGATGGCTTTGTCATTCCCGAACCCACAGGCCAAGCTTCTATCCGTCTTGCCGCCGTGGCGGCGGTGATCGACGCTGCGCTCAATAACCGCAAGCGCGCGATCTCGCACCAGATGCCCGCAACCCACAAGGTGCGCTTTGCACAAGCGCGCGTGGTCGCTCTGGGTAAAAATGGCCACGGCAAACCCTACCCGGTGCAACTGGAAGCGGGCGAAGGCTTTAGCGAAACCGTGGTGGTTTTCGGGCATGAAGGCCAAAAACCGGAACGCGTTCGCCTGCATTCGGAATGGAAGCCGGGGGAAGCGGTCTGGCGCGGGACGATTGACGGGGTGCGCTATGCGGTGCAGGTTGCGCCCATTGCCAATGGCGTGCGCCTTGCACAAGGCGGGGTTGCGGTGGAAGCGCGCGTTTATACGCAGCGGGAGGCCGAATTGGCCGCCCTGATGCCCGAAAAGAAAGGCGCGGATACCTCCAAAAAGCTGCTCTGCCCCATGCCGGGCCTGATCAAATCGATCGCCGTGCGGGAAGGCCAGGAGGTCAAGGCCGGTGAAACGCTCGCCATTGTCGAGGCGATGAAAATGGAAAACGTGCTGCGGGCCGAGCGCGATGTCACCATCTCCACGCTCAAAGCCAAAGCCGGGGAAAGCCTGGCGGTGGATGCGGTGATCATGGAGTTTGCGGGATGAACGAACAGGGCGCAGCCGTAGCCGCAGGCGCGGATACCCAGAGCGCGCAATGGCGCGCTGCCGTTGAAAAAGTGCTCAAAGGCGCCGATTTCGAGCGGGTAATGGTGGGCAAAACCATCGATGGTTTGCGCATCGAGCCGCTTTTGCCGCGCCGGAAGGCGGCGCCCGCGCTGTGGGGCGCGCGCGGCGTACAGCCTTGGGCGGTTGTCGCCCGCGCGGAAGATCCCGATGCGGCGCGCGCCAATGCGCTGGTGCACGAAGACCTGCTGGGCGGAGCGGATTCGCTGGCGCTGATTTTTGCCGGTGCCCGCGCCGCGCGCGGTTTCGGTCTTGCGCCCGAAGCGCTGGAGAGTGTGCTGCGCGATGTGCGGCTCGATATGCTCCATCTGCGGCTTGAACTGCCGGAAACCGGCTTTGCGCCTGCGCTCGAAGCCCTGCGCGCCCATATCCGCCAGCAGGCCTATGCGCCCGAAGCCTTGAAAATCGATTTTGGCTTGCCCATAACCGCGCAGGGGCTTGCCGCCGCAAAAACCCTGCGTGAACAGCGTTTTGTGGGGCCGTTCTTTCGGGCCGATGGCCGCCCCTGGCATAATGCGGGGGCGAGCGAGGCGTTGGAGCTGGCGGCAACCTTGTCGGAAGCGGTTGCGGCCTTGCGGGCCGGGGCGGCGCCGGAGGCGATTGCCTTTGCGCTGTGTGCCGATGACGATCTGTTTTTAAGTCTGGCAAAAGTGCGCGCATTGCGGGTGCTGTGGGCGCAGGTGCAACAGGCCGCCGAGTTGCCGCGTCTGCCCGGCATGATCCATGTTGAAACTTCCTTCCGCATGCTCACCCGCGCGGATTGTTATACCAACCTGCTCCGGGGAACGCTGGCGGCCTTTGCGGCAGGGGTTGGCGGGGCGGAAAGCCTTGATGTGCTGCCCTTTACCGCAGCGCTTGGCCTGCCCGATAGCCATGCCCGCAGGCTAGCGCGCAATACCAGCCTGATTTTATGCGCGGAATCGAACCTGCACCGTGTGATCGACCCTGCCGCCGGGGCTGGCGAACTTGAAGCACTGACCGATACGCTGGCGGTAAAGGCATGGGAAAGCTTCCAGAAGGTCGAAGCCGCAGGCGGGGTGGAGGGGCATGGCCGCGCCTTTCTGCTCGATCGCCTGCAAGAACACCGCTTGGCGCGCCAGGCCTTGGTGGCTGTGCGCAAGATACCGATTACCGGGGTCAGTGAGTTTCCGGCAGCGCAGGAGGCCGCCGAAGCGGTGTTGATCCCCGCGCCGCTCGCCGCTCCTGGTGCACCAGACCCGCTGGCGCCGCATCGGTTGGCGGAACCGTTTGAAGCCTTGCGCGCGCGCGCGGATGCCCTTGCGCCAAGGCCGCGCGTGTTTCTGGCCAATCTCGGGCAGGTCTCTGATTTTTCCGCCCGCAGCACCTTTGCCAAAAATTTCTTCGAGGTCGGCGGCTTGGAGGTTCTCTCCAATGACGGGTTTGCCGATAGCCAGGGCGCAACCGATCTTGCCGCGTTGAGCGCTGCTTTTAGCGCATCGGGCGCGCGATTTGCCTGTTTATGCGGGCCAGATGCTCTCTATTATGGCGCCGAAACGCCTGCCAGTGAAGCGATGGCCGGTGAAGCGTTTGCCGCCGCACAGCATTTGCTCCGGGCAGGGGCCAAAACCTTGCTGCTGGCTGGCAAGCCCGGCCCGCACGAGGCCGCGCTCAAACAAGCCGGGGTGAACGTGTTCATCGCGGCTGGTGGACCGATTATCGATCCGCTTTCGGACTTGCTGGCCGCGTGCGAGAAAGGGGAGTGAGCATGGTCAAATTACCGGATTTTTCCACGATTCCTTTTACCCGCCTTGCGCCGCCCCAGCCGGAAACCGAGGCGCTATGGGATACCCCCGAAGGCGTGGGCATTGCCGCGCTAACGCCCGAGGCCGCGCTCAAGGATGTGCAGGCGCTCGATACCTTGCCGGGGCTTGATCCGTTTATTCGCGGCCCCTACCCGGCCATGTATGTCAACCAACCATGGACAATCCGCCAATATGCGGGGTTTTCCACGGCGGAAGCCTCGAATGCCTTCTACCGCCGCAACCTTGCCGCCGGGCAGAAGGGGCTCTCGGTCGCTTTTGATCTGGCGACCCATCGCGGGTATGATTCTGACCATCCGCGCGTTGCGGGCGATGTCGGCATGGCGGGGGTGGCGATCGATTCCATCCTCGATATGCAAACCCTGTTCGCGGGCATTCCTTTGGGGCAGATTTCAGTCTCCATGACCATGAATGGCGCGGTTTTGCCCATTCTGGCGCTGTATATCGTGGCGGCCGAAGAACAAGGCGTGCCGATGGCGCAGCTTTCCGGCACGATCCAGAACGATATTTTAAAAGAATTCATGGTGCGCAACACCTATATCTACCCGCCCGATGCCTCGATGCGGATTATTTCCGATATTTTCGCCTTCACCGCACAACATATGCCCAAATTCAATTCGATCTCGATTTCCGGCTACCATATGCAGGAGGCTGGGGCGACCCAAGATCTCGAACTCGCCTATACCCTCGCCGATGGTGTGGAATATTTGCGCGCCGGGGTTGCCGCCGGGCTCGATGTGGATGCGTTTGCGCCGCGCTTGTCGTTCTTTTGGGCGATCGGCATGAATTTTTATATGGAAATTGCTAAAATGCGCGCCGCACGGCTG
>CAZGKS010000140.1:0-6071 GCA_964526275.1 uncultured Methylobacterium sp.
AGGGATACGATCGTTTCGTGACGACTACCAAAGAATTATTTCCAAGGGCCTTTGGTATTACAACCCGCGCAGGATGGAGTTTGAGGGGAACATATCAGCTCTAGAGCAATTCCAGCGATCGTTGGAACCGGTTTCGCGTCCGGAATTTCGTTGAAACAAAGAGAGAGAGCGTTTCAGGCGATTCAATCTTCGCTGGAAACGCTCTACGCTGAAAACGCGTTTGATGTCACGCCGGGAAATAGCGTGCATCCATGCGGGCAATATAGGAGACGAGCGCCGGATGGCTTTGCACTTCCCGGGCCAGGGCGGAATCGAACGGTGCTTTGAGCAAGGCGGCTAAGGTCGCGTACACCCCGGCATCGGAGCCGCAGGGCTGCGCACCGCCCAGAAAATCGCGGCGGGTGAGGTAATCGGCCATGGCCTGCACCGCGCGGGACATGATCGCGGTGCGCTCTTCGGGCGTGTAACGCCCGGAGCCCTGTCCTTGCAGGTTACGCTGCACCTTTTTGCGGATCAACCCCACGATCAAGGGGCGAATAAGAGCCGGAATGGGCTTAAAAAATTGCGCGGGACCGGCGTTGAAATTCGCATCCTCCACCCAACGCTCGTACACCGCCCCCCAATAGAGGTGGTCCTCACAGGTTTTTTCAAACATCCAGCTGGCCGCACGTTCATCCGGAGAAGCGCCGGCATCGAAATCATGGCCGTATTTCTGCTCTAAATGCAGACGGATGAGGGTGGAATCGGGAATAATCACCCCGTTATCGATGATATAGGGCAGCTTGCCCTTGGGGGCTTTGCGCATATTCCCGCGCAGCAAGGTGAAGTCCTGCCCCGACATTTTGAGCAATATCAACGCCTTGACGACGAATGGGCTGGGGTCTGGCGAGCCAAAAGCGGGGCCAAAGCCGTAAAGTGTGATCATGGAGGCACCTTGGAGAAATGGCGGAAGTGGGCAGTAGGCAGTAGGCAGTAGGCAGTAGGCAGTAGGCAGTAGGCAGATAATGCGCTTGAAAATAGTCTGAAACAAGAACAAAATATCCTTGAAACTACCTTTTTTCAAAGAAATTTTTGTGTTCTTTCACAAAAAATCTTGATATGTTCAAAATTGCCTTGTGCGGATCGTCTTTTTGTTCTGTTTTGACAATGTCTTGCCCTCCGCCTTCCGCCCGGCGGCACATCGCACCCTTCTTCAACCCGCAGGGCTCTCCCCCGCCCCCGCAGGGTTCACCCGCCAAGTGCGGCCTTGACCACGCTGCTGGCCTTGGAAAAATCCATCTGCCCGGCATAGAGCCCCTTGAGATGGGCAACCACGCGGCCCATATCCTTCATGCCCGCAGCACCAAGCTCTGCGACAGCGGCGGCGATGGCGGCTTTGACCTCGTCTTCGTTCATCTGTTTGGGCATAAAGCCAGAAATAACCGCAATTTCCGCTTCTTCGATCTCGGCGAGTTCCGGGCGGGCATTGGCGCGGTAAATTTGGGCGGAATCTTGCCGCTGCTTGAGCATTTTTTGCAACAGGGACAAAATTTCTTCCACGCTGGCGGGGTCTTTGCCAAGCCCGCGCAACTCGATATCTTTATCCTTGATCGCCGCTTGAATGAGGCGAATGGCCCCAAGGCGGGCCTTATCTTGGGCCTTCATGGCCTCTTTGAGGGCGGTGGTCAGCTCGGCGCGCATGGGTTTCTCCTGTTGGTAGCGGAAGAAGCGCGGCTATAACCATTGACCGCGCGGCATTCCGCCCTTAATCGAAAGGGCAATCTGTGGAGCTTTCCTGCCATGAGTGACCTTGCACCGCAATCTCAAAATCACGCGCTGACCCCGGCGGCCCCCGCCCCGTGGACAAGCCGTGCACCAACCGCCATGCTCGTGCTGGCCGATGGCACGACCATCCCCGGCTTTGGCTTTGGCGCGACCGGCGAAGCGCGCGGCGAAGTGTGTTTCAATACCGCCATGACCGGGTATCAGGAAGTTTTGACCGACCCTTCCTATTTTGGTCAGATCGTCACCTTTACCTTTCCGCATATTGGCAATGTCGGCGCCAATGAGGAAGACGTGGAGATGGTCAATCTTGCCCGCCACGGCGCCTGCGGCGTGGTGGTCGCCACCGATATTACCGACCCCTCCAATTACCGCGCCGTTGCCCATTTTGACGCCTGGGCTAAAGCCCGCGGCATTGTGGGGATCAGCGGGATCGATACCCGCGCGCTTACCGCGCTGATCCGCGATAAAGGCATGCAGAATGCCGTATTGGTGCATGCCCCCGATGGCCTGTTTGATCCCGCTGCCTTGCAGGCACAAGCCGCCGCCCTGCCCGATATGACCGGGCAGGATCTGGTGCCGCAGGTAACCGGCACACAGCGCTATGACTGGGTGGAAACCGCCTGGGCGTGGGGGCAGGGTTATGGCACGCAAACAACGCATGAATTCCATGTGGTCGTGCTCGATTTCGGGATCAAGCGCAATATTTTGCGCCTGCTCGCCGAACGCGGATGCCGCCTGAGCGTGCTTCCCCCAAATGCCACCGCGCAGGATGTGTTTGCCCTCAACCCCGACGGGGTGTTTCTGGCCAATGGCCCCGGCGATCCGGAAGCAACCGGGCATTATGCGGTGCCGGTTATTCAGGCGGTTCTGGCGCGCAACCTTCCGCTGTTCGGCATTTGCCTCGGGCACCAGATGCTGGCGCTGGCCCTTGGCGCCAAAACGCTCAAAATGGCGCATGGGCACCACGGTGCCAACCATCCGGTAAAAGAACTTGCCACAGGCAAGGTTGAGATTGTCTCGATGAACCATGGTTTTGCGGTCGATGCCAAAACCTTGCCCGCAACCGCCGAGGAAACCCATATCTCGCTGTTTGATGGCTCCAATTGCGGCCTGCGGCTCAAAGACAAGCCCGCCTTTTCGGTGCAACAACACCCGGAAGCCTCTCCCGGGCCGCAAGACAGCCACTACCTGTTCGACCGGTTTGTGGCCCTGATGCGCAACCCACGCGCCGCCTGAAGCGGGCATAGGCCCTGAATCGGGCGCGTGCTTGACCAACCGCCCGAACTCTGCGCTAATAGCGACCAGACGGGGGCGTCCGCGTTTGGAACGCGTTTGCTTGTTATGCATGCATCCATGTGCATGCATCCAGGCAACGGTTCTAAAAACGGGCTGAGAAGCACCCTTGGAACCTGAACCAGATCATGCTGGCGTAGGAAGTCTGTGACCTGCAATCGCTTTGGCTCCAATGCCGTGGCGAGGCGGTGCAGCTCCCGCGTCACAAGGGGGAGCGAATGGACAAGGCAGGCACGTATCTGGCCCATATGCGGGCGGCACCGCCGCTGGTGCATAATATCACAAATTTTGTGGCCATGAACTTTATGGCCAATGTGCTGCTTGCCGTTGGCGCGGCGCCCGCCATGGTGCATGCGCGCGAGGAAGTGGGCGAATTTGCCGCGCTGGCGCAAGCGCTTACGGTCAATATCGGCACGCTGGACACCCCTTGGGCGGAGGCCATGGCAGAGGCCGCCAGCGTTATGAACAACGCGCAGCGCCCTTGGGTGTTTGATCCTGTCGGGGTGGGCGCAACGCGCTTCCGGCAAACGGTATCGCAGCGGCTGCTGGCGCTTCGCCCCAGCGTCATTCGCGGCAATGCCTCGGAAATTCTGGCACTGGCCGGGCTTGCAGGCGCCGGGCGCGGGGTCGATAGCGGCGATAGCGTGGAGGCGGCCATGGCGGCGGCGCGCCAGCTTGCCCTTGAAACCGGCAGCGTGGTGGCCGTTTCCGGCCCCGTGGATTTTATCACCAACGGCACACGCAGCTATGGCGTGGCCAATGGCCATGCCCTGATGACCCGCGTTACCGCGATGGGCTGCGCGCTCAACGGCGTTATCGCGGCGTTTTGTGTCGGCCAGCCGCTGCTTGAAGCCAGCGTGGCGGCGCTCGCCAGCTATGGCCTTGCCGGAGAAGAAGCCGCGCGCAAGGCGCAAGGGCCGGGCAGTTTTAGCCTTGCCTTTCTCGATGCGCTGGCCGCACAAACGCCCGTAGCGCTCGATGCAGGCGCCAAAATCCGCGCGATATGAATTTGGCGCCAAGACCATGAAACCGCATAGCAAAATCGGCACGGTCTATGTCGTCACCGACCCCGCCGCGCCCTACCCGGTGATCGAGCAAGCCCTGGCCGCCGCGCGCGGGGGGGCCTGGGCTATCCAATTGCGTGACAAAACCGCGCCAGATACCGTCTTTCTGGCCTTGGCGCGGGCGCTTGTTACGCAATTGCGCCCCATGGGGGTCAAGCTGATCATCAATGACCGGCTGGAGATCGCGCTGGCCGCCGATGCCGATGGGCTCCATATCGGCCAAAGTGATGACGAACCGGTTGCGGCCCGCGCCAGATTGGGCCCCGACAAACTCCTTGGGCTGTCGATCGAAACACCGGCGCAATGCCTGCGCATCCCGGCGGGGATCGATTATATCGGGGTCGGGCCTGTGCGGGCCACCGCCACCAAACCCGATCACGCGCTCCCCATGGGGTTTGATGGGTTGGCGCAGATTATCGCGCGCACGTCCGTTCCTGCCCTAGCCATTGGCGGGCTCCGCGTGGGGGATGCCGCAGCGCTCAAGCGCGCCGGTGCTGTGGGCTTGGCAGTGGTGTCGGCGGTGGTGTGCGCGCCTGATCCCGAAGCTGCAACGCGGGCGCTGGTACAAGAATGGAGAATGCCATGATGCCCAACACGCTGATTCCCGATGCTGAAAATGCCACCCTGATTCCCAACATCCTGTCCATTGCCGGTTCCGACCCTTCCGGGGGGGCGGGCATTCAAGCCGATATCAAAGCCATAGCGGCATGCGGCGGCTATGCCATGGCGGCCATCACCGCCCTCACTGCGCAAAATACGCAAGGCGTTCAAGGCGTTGAACTGGTATCGCCCGCCATGGTGCGGGCGCAGATCGCCTCTATCCGGGCCGATATTCGGATTGATGCGGTCAAGATCGGGATGCTGGGCACCGCGCAGATTATTGAAGCGGTGGCCGAATCCCTGGCCGGGCTTAAGGTTCCGATCGTGCTTGATCCGGTTATGGTCGCCAAAGGCGGGGATCGCCTGCTGGCCGCACAAGCCGTAACAGCCTTGCGGGAGCAGTTCTTGCCGCACGCTTATGTGATCACCCCCAACCTGCCGGAAGCGGCGGATTTGCTGGGTGAGGCCCCCGCCACAGATCTTGCCGCCATGGAAGAACAGGCCAAAAGGCTGCTCGCTCTGGGGCCAAAAGCCGTGTTGATCAAGGGCGGGCATTTGAGCGGCCCCCAAAGCCCGGATTTGCTGGTGACCCTTGCGCATACGCATCGGTTTGACGGCGCGCGGATTGTCACCCGCAACACCCATGGCACGGGGTGTTCGCTCTCTTCTGCGCTGGCGACCGCGCTAGGGCATGGCCATGCCCTGCCGGAGGCCGTTGCCCGCGCCAAGGCCTGGCTTTCCGGCGCGCTTGCGGCGGCAGACCAGTTGCAGGTTGGCCATGGCCATGGCCCTGTCCATGCGTTTTTTGGGCAGAACCTGCAAGGCTAGCTTCTGTGGACAAAGGGTTTTCAAAATTGATATCCGTGTGATTCATCACTGGCCTCACTTTGGAGGTTCAGATAGTTCGTGGCGCGATTTCAGAGGAGCATTGGGCGATCATCGGCCCGCTTTTACCCGCCGAGCGTGGCCGGAATTGCCGACCATCCTACGATAATCGCCGATATTTCGATGCGATGAACTGGGCGCTGCGAACGGGGTTACCGTGGCGGGACGTGCCGGAGGTTTTAGGGAACTGGAATTCGGTGTTTCGTCGCTTCCGCCGCTGGGCGGCGCAGGGCGTTTTCGATGCCATCCTCGAAACGCTCGTCGAATTGGGGATCACCGATGAATGGCAAACCCAGATGGTCGATTCCACCTCCTTCCGGGGCTAGAGCGTTTCCAGCGAAAATTGAATCTCTTGAAACGCTCTATCTCTTTGTTTTAACGCATTCCGGACGCGAAACCGGTTCCAACGATCGCTGGAATTGCTCTAGGGTCAGGACTCCTTATCGTGGATGGTTGGCGTGATTT
>CAZGKS010000141.1:0-5937 GCA_964526275.1 uncultured Methylobacterium sp.
GGATATTCTCGCCAATGCCGTCAAGGTTACCCTGGGCCCCAAGGGCCGCAATGTCGTGATCGAAAAATCCTTCGGTGCACCGCGCATCACCAAAGATGGTGTGACCGTTGCCAAGGAAATCGAACTGGCGGATAAGTTCGAGAATATGGGCGCGCAGATGGTGCGCGAAGTTGCCTCCAAGCAGAACGATGCGGCAGGCGATGGCACCACCACTGCGACCGTGCTCGCACAATCGATCGTGCGCGAAGGCGCCAAGGCCGTGGCCTCGGGCCGCAACCCGATGGATCTCAAGCGCGGGATCGATATGGCGGTTGAAGCGGTTGTGAGCGACCTCAAGAAAAACTCCAAGAAGGTCACCTCCAACGATGAAGTGGCCCAGGTTGGCACCATTTCCGCCAATGGCGATGCCTCGGTTGGCGCCATGATCGCGCAAGCGATGCAGAAGGTCGGCAATGAGGGTGTGATCACGGTGGAAGAAGCCAAGACGGCTGAAACCGAACTTGATGTCGTGGAAGGCATGCAGTTTGACCGTGGTTATCTGTCGCCCTATTTCATCACCAATTCCGAGAAGATGGTGGCGGAACTTGAGGATCCTTATATCCTGATCTTCGAAAAGAAGCTGTCCTCGCTCCAGGCCATGCTGCCCGTGCTCGAAGCCGTGGTGCAGACCGGCAAGCCGCTGCTGATCGTTGCGGAAGACGTGGAAGGCGAAGCGCTTGCGACCCTGGTGGTCAACAAGCTGCGCGGGGGCCTCAAAGTGGCCGCTGTCAAGGCGCCGGGCTTTGGTGATCGCCGCAAGGCCATGCTCGAAGATATCGCCATTCTCACCAATGGCCAGATGATCTCCGAAGATCTCGGCATCAAGCTCGAAAACGTTACCCTGCCCATGCTCGGCCGCGCCAAAAAGGTACGGATCGACAAGGAAACCACCACCCTCGTCGACGGTGCCGGTGCCAAGGGTGAAATTGATTCCCGCGTGGCGCAGATCAAGGCGCAGATCGAGGAAACCAGCTCCGATTACGACCGCGAAAAGCTGCAAGAACGCCTCGCCAAGCTTGCGGGCGGCGTTGCCGTGATCCGCGTGGGCGGCTCGACCGAAATCGAGGTCAAGGAAAAGAAAGACCGCGTGGATGATGCGCTCAACGCCACCCGCGCGGCCGTGGAAGAAGGCGTTCTGCCCGGCGGGGGTATCGCCCTGCTGCGTGCGGCGGGCGCTATTGGCAAGCTTACGCCTGCCAATGAAGACCAGAAGATCGGCATCGAGATTGTCAAGAAGGCGCTCACCACGCCTGCGCGCCAGATCATCGACAATGCCGGGGATGATGCCGCCGTGATCGTCGGCAAATTGATCGAAGCCAAGGGCTATAACGACGGTTATAACGCCCAGACCGGCGAATATGTCGATATGGTCAAGGCAGGCATCATCGACCCGACCAAGGTTGTCCGCACCGCTATCCAGGATGCGGCCTCGGTTGCCGGGTTGCTGATCACCACGGAAGCGATGATCGCTGAATCGCCGAAGAAGGAAGCCCCTGCAATGCCGGGCGGCGGCGGCGGTATGGGCGGCATGGGCGGTATGGATTTCTGATCCAACACCGGCCAATTACGATCCGAAACAGCCGGGAAACCGGCTGTTTTTTTGTGCGCGAAAATGCGGAGTACCCACTACCGCCGAACCGATCTCAACTTTTAGTTGTTTTTGTGCAAAAATAACCCGCAAGGGTAGTGATTAACCATGTTAGCAATAGATTGTGGAAAAAATATGGTTAACGCTTGCTAATTTGTCTTGCGCTTTTTTGCATCCGCGATTCTATTGGGACGTGATTCGGGAAGCGTTCGTATCCCCCGACAAACAAAATTCAGTGTTTTTTGGAGGGGGAAAGCATGGCACGCTTTAGTGCGGCCAGCGACGGGGACATTTTTGCCGCCAAAGCCGCAAAAACAGACCCGCTGAAACTCGAACCGGTTTATTGGCCTCAATTGGGACCAACCGGGCGGGTGATCGCTGCGCTCTGTGTGGTCTGCATGCTGCTGCTGGGCATCATGGCACGGCATAACCTTGAGACATCTCACGCAGATACCTTAAAAATCGGGCAGGAAGGCCTGGTGCTTGCGCTGCATCTGGCAGCGCAGAAAATCACCGCGCAAGGCGAAGTGACCCCTGAAACCATGGTTGTACCCGATACTGTGCGCAAGCCGGGGCGGTATTTCCTGTTCGCAGATAGCGCCAACCAAGTCCGTGCCAGCAATGCGCCGCTTGGGGGCCTTGGCAAATCGCTGGACGAAGTGATCGGCGCGGCAGCCTTCGCGGCCAGCCATAACACGCAGCCTCCCGGTGCACTCGTTACGCTACCGGATGGCACCCGCGCCCTGATCGCGCGCCTTGATTTGGCATCTTTGCGCGGCACCTTGCTGGCCTATGAAGAAGGCGTGATTCTCGAAGGCATTTCAGCGCAATCCCAAACCGCGTTTTATTCTCTGCTGTTTGGCGCCTCGGCCTTGCTGGCTCTGGTGGTACTCGCCTTCTTTTTCCTGTCGCATTACGCCAACTCCCTCTTGAAGCATTATTATGTCATGCGGGATAATGCCCAACATGCGGCCGCAAAAGCGGAAGCCCACCACTACGCCCTGGCGAGCATCAGCACGGCTTTTGTCTTTTGGGACAAACATGACAAGCTGGTTGCCTGGAATGACGCGTATCTGATCTTGCGGGGCCTACGCCCGGATCAGGTTCATGTAGGGATGACACAAGCCGATTTGCGGGCCTCTGGGGTTGCCCCAGATTACAAGATCGAAATTGACCGGGGGGCCTGCACGATTACCGGCTCGCAGGTTTGTGAAGTGCAATTGGACGATGGCCGTTGGCTTTTGGTGAATTGCCGCCCCACAGAGGATGGCGGCACGGTCTCGATCAAAACTGACATAACCTCGCGAAAATTCGGGGAGGCACGCCTTGGCGCCACTGAAGCCGAGTTGCGGCAGCAGGTCTCGGAATTACGCACCCAAATTGCAGAGCTGAACGCGCGCTGCGATGCCGCAAGCCGGCTCTCTGATCAGATGTCAGGCTTTATCACTCAAATTTCAAGCACTTATGGCAGCACCGATGGGCCCAACAAACAGTTTCTGGCCAATCTGAGCCACGATTTCCGCACCCCGCTGACCCATATTATCGGCTTTGCGGAAGTGATTGAGCGTGAATGCTTTGGCCCCCTTGGCGAGCCGCGTTACCTTGAATATACGCGCCATATTCAAGATAGCGCCAATGATCTGCTCGCAACCTTGGTCAAACTGTTGCAAAGCGCCGAAAGTCGCCCAGCCCCGCGCCCCGTGCCCAAGATCAGTTAAGCTGGCGGCGGCGCAAGGCCGCATCCAACTACGATGTGATCAGTGTGCCAGCCCCGTGCTCGGTCAGCAATTCGAGCAAAACCGCGTGTGGCACCTTGCCATCGAGGATCACGACGCCCTCCACCCCCTGCTCGATCGCATAAATGCAGGTCTCGATTTTCGGGATCATCCCGCCCGTGACCGTGCCATCGGCGATCAGGCGACGGCACTCATCCACGCTGAGCTGTTCGATCAACTGGCCGTTCTTGTCTAAAACGCCCGGCACATCGGTCAGCAATAACAAACGCTTGGCGCGCATGGCCCCGGCAATTGCCCCTGCAAAAGTATCGGCATTGACATTATAGGTCTCGCCGTCTTCCCCCATCGCGATGGGGGCCAGAACCGGGATAAGCTCCGCTTTAAGCACCGCATCGAGCACCTCGCGGTTGACCTTGTGCGGATCGCCGACAAAGCCCAGGTCAATTTCGCGCTCCAGCCCGGTTTGCGGATCCCGCTCCGAGCGCGTGAGCTTGCGGGCAATGACCATCTTGCCGTCCTTGCCCGAAAGGCCGATGGCTTTGCCATCTTCTGCGGAGATCCAGCCGACGATCTGCTTGTTGATCGCGCCTGCCAGAACCATTTCCACCACATCGACCGTTTCACGGTCGGTGACGCGCAAGCCGCCTTTGAACTCGCTCTTGATGCCCAACCGCTCCAGCATTTTGCCGATTTGAGGGCCGCCGCCATGCACAACAATCGGCTTGACGCCCTGCAATTCCAGCAACACCACGTCTTCGGCGAAATCTTCTGCCGCCGCGCGATTGCCCATGGCATGCCCGCCATATTTGATCACCACAACCTGCTGGTCATAGCGCTGCATATAGGGCAGAGCCTGGCTGATCACTTCCGCGCGGGTATGAATGTCGGGAAGTTTATGCTCGCTCATCTGGCCCTCCTGCGCCTCAAACGGATATGCTGCTCTGTTCAACCACGCCTTCCGGTCCGCGTAAAGCCGGTTATTGCCAGCAATCCCCAACCAAGCATCAACAACCCCCCGCCAATGGGGGCGGCCATGGGGAACAAGGCGCGCGCAAACGTCGCTCTCAAAACCATATCGCCGCAAAACAGGACAAGGCCGATGCCCCACCCTGCCAGAATGGTCTTGCGTATAAAGGGGGGCATAGAGACGCTTGAGAGTGCCAAAAAGGCCGGGGCGTGCAACATCAGCATCGTGCCTGCCAAATTGGCGCGCTCCCCCAGCGCGTGTGTGCCTGCGGCCATCAAGGCGATGCCGCATAAGCCGGACAGACCGGCGAGGATAAGGGGCATGGAAAAGCGCATAGGCGGGCTCCTGGAGCGTTTTTGCTTGTTATGGACTCATCCCGCGCAAAAGACGCGTTCTTATAGGATCAGAGAAGAGCATGATATGTTTCCATCAAAACACGCCATGCTCTGGATGGGCTGCCGGGATGAGAACAGGGGCGGCATACGCGCCGAACCCGCGCAGCATTATGTGCCGCGTTATCGCGCCCAATCGGGCAGGCAGGCGCGATCATGCAGCAAGCTGGCAATCGAGGCGCGGGTTTCTTCCATGCCCAGCCCGCTTTGCGCCGAGGTGAGAATCACCTGCGGATGCGCGGCGGCGTGTTTGCGGATCGCCTGCGCGACTTCAGCCTGGCGATCTTCGGCGGCGCGCGCGCCCAAGGCATCGGCCTTGGTCAGCAGCACCTGAAACGAAACCGCCGCCTGCCCCAAGGTATCGAGCACGGGTTTATCGGTATCCTTGATGCCGTGGCGCGCATCGATCAGCAATAGCACCCGCGCCAGCACAACCCGGCCGCGCAGATAATGGTGGATCAACCCGGTCCAGGCGGCGACCTTCTGTTTGCCGACAGCGGCAAAGCCATAGCCGGGCATATCGACCAGCGAAAACGCTTCGGCGATGTCAAAGAAATTGAGTTCCTGCGTCCGCCCCGGCGTGTTCGAGGTGCGCGCCAGCCCATTGCGGTTGGTGAGCGCGTTGATAAGCGACGATTTACCGACATTCGAGCGCCCGGCAAAGGCAATCTCGACCCGGCGTTCGGGCGGAAGCTGGCCATTTGGTGCCGCCGCCCAATAGAATTCTGCCGTGCGCGTGAATAACCGGCGCCCGGCTTCGGTGAAATCCGGCGGCTCGATCGGTGTGCTCATCCCTTGCGCCGCGAACTTGCCTGGCGCCGCAAGGTTGTGCGCAGGTTATCCCACAACTCGACCTTCACCCCCAGGCGCCGCATGATCGCATATTGTTGCAGCACAGACAGGATGTTGTTCCACGCCCAATAGATCACCAATCCCGCCGGGAAAGACCCCAGCATGAAGGTGAACACCAGCGGCATCCAGGCGAACATCGCTTTTTGGACAGGATCGGTTGGTTCCGGGTTCATTTTCATCTGGAGCCACATGGTGATGCCCATGATAATCGGCCAGACGCCCAGATGCAGGAAGGCAGGCGGGGTGAAGGGGAGCAGCCCGAACAGGTTGAACATATTGGTCGGGTCTTGCGCCGCCAGATCCTTGATCCAGCCAAAAAACGGCGCGTGACGCATCTCGATGGTAACAAACAGCACCTTATAG
>CAZGKS010000142.1:0-2187 GCA_964526275.1 uncultured Methylobacterium sp.
GGCGCATGCGCTCAAAACACCGCTATCGGTTTTGCTCAATGAGGCCGGGAGCGAGCAGACATTGCTCGCCGATAAAGTGCGCGAGCAATCGGCCATCATGCGCGATCAGGTGACGTATTATCTCGATCGCGCCCGCGCGGCGGCGCGCGCGGCCAGCATCGGCCATTCCACGGAGGTTGAGCCGGTAATTGCCTCGTTTGTGCGGGCCTTTGAAAAGATTTACCGTGAAAAAGCGCTAATTTTCACGCCGGTTTTGCTTGCTCCGGTGAATTTTCGCGGGGAGAAGCAAGATCTGGAGGAGATGATCGGCAACCTGATCGATAATGCGGGCAAATGGGCCAATAGTGAAGTGCGGATTGTGGTCGATAGCGCCCAAACAGAACAAGGCATCATGTTGAGCCTTGATGTGCAGGATGACGGGCCGGGCCTTGCACCAGACGCGCGGCTGGAAGCAACCAAACGGGGACGACGGCTAGATGAAACCAAACCCGGTTCAGGGCTTGGCTTATCGATTGTTGTGGATCTTGCCCAGCTTTATGGCGGGCGATTAGATCTTGGCCAATCCCCGCAAGGGGGGCTTAGCGCCAGATTGCTTCTGCCCGGTGTCGCGTGAGGGGCATAGGTGTTCCAAGGTTATGGGCCAAAGGCGGCTTCCACCAAAGCTAGGGCCGCGATTGCGGCGGTATCCGCCCGCAAGATGCGTGGCCCTAGGCTGATACGGCAGCATTGCGGCAGCGCCAGAATTCTCGCGCGCTCGTTTGGCGTAAACCCGCCCTCTGGTCCAACCAAGAGCGTGCAAGCGGTGCCGGAACTGCCCCGTTGGCGCAACGCGGCAATGGGGTCAAGGATCGGGGCGTCTTCATCGGCAAATACCAGCAGATGATCCGGGGGCAGATTTGCCAGCAGTGTTTCCAGCGGAATTTCAGACCGTAGAACGGGTAGAGCAAGCAGGCCGCATTGTTCGGCAGCTTCCACAATATGGGCTTGCAGTTTGTCGGCCCGCAGCCGCCCGCCTTGTGTGCGCGCTGTAAGGACGGGTTGCAAAACGCTAGCGCCCATTTCAACAGATTTTTCAATGATGTAATCCATTCGCGGGGTTTTGATTGGCGCAAAGGCATAGGTGATGCGCCCTAAAGGCTCTTGCGGGCGTGTTTGCGTCTCAACGCGCAACAGGGCCGTTTTCCGCGTTGGCATTTCCAGCGTTGCGCGCCATTCGCCCTCCCGGCCATTGAACACCCGCAGATGCGCTCCTGCGTCCATCCGAAGAACGTTGAGCAGATAATGCATCTGCCCGGCAAGAAGAGGAATCGCAGAGCCCGCCGCCAAAGGCGCTTCCACGAACAGGCGGTAGGTTGAAAAGTCATAGCGCGCCATAGGGCAACCTTCACAAAAGGAGCAAAACGGGAGCAAGGATCATACGATCTCACCTTTTGCGATAGCGCACCTTTACCCGGATGCACAACCTGCTTTAAGAAGGGGGCAGGAGAGAGGCTTTGTGGCGTCAAAAGGTTGGTTTTCAACGGCAAAGCCATAAAAGGGGCGTCTTTGAAGGGCATTGACGGATGGCGGGGATCATGCTTGAACCACGGCTGAACAAGGAGGATCTGGTGCGCATCATGCGGTTTTTTGCTCCCATAGGGGCTGTTTTGGGCTTGTTGGCGCTCTCTGCGCTGCCAGTGCAGGCCCTGACCGCCGCTTGCCAGGCGGATCTGGATCAACATGCGCAGGTGCGTCTCAAGATCATCGAGCGGATCAATGGGTTTTCCAAACGGCGCCCAACGGCGCAATTGGCCTGCACGACCTTTGGCCAGTTGGTGGAAAGCGAGCGTAAAATGCTCGACTGGATGGAAGCCAACCGGGAATGGTGCCAGTTGCCTGAGACCCTGATCGAGGATTTCAAAAACGCTACCTCCCAAAGCGGCAAGGCGCGGGCACAAACCTGTGAAGCCGCGAAGCGGGAAGCTTCCGGCCAGGGCAGTGCACCGCGCCAGAACGTACCAGGGGGCGGGGTCAGCCTGCCAAAAGGCGCCCTATGATAGGGCGCCCTATGCGCGCGGATTTTGGGCTCTTTGGCCCCGATAGGGTCGGCATGATGATCCTTCCGGCTGTTGGCGGTCGTAAAACGCCCGCCCGATACAAGGCTGCCCCGTGACCCCCGATGCCCTCCGGCGCTCGTTTGTCAACGCC
>CAZGKS010000142.1:2197-5901 GCA_964526275.1 uncultured Methylobacterium sp.
TCCATCCAGCCTTATGCACGGCTGGCCCGGCTTGATCGCCCGATCGGCTGGTGGCTGCTGCTGTTGCCGTGCTGGTGGAGCGCCATGCTCGCGGCAAGACAGCTCGGGCAAGCGCCCGATCTTGTGCTGATCGTACAATTCTGGTTGGGCGCGGTGGTGATGCGCGGGGCCGGATCAACCTGGAATGATATTCAGGACCGCAAACTCGATGCGTTGGTTGCGCGCACCAAGGCGCGTCCCTTACCGGCGGGAGAAATCTCCGTGCGGGCGGCTTTTGTGTTCTTGCTGGGGCAAGCCTGCATAGGGCTTTGGGTACTCTGGCCCATGGGCAGCTTTGCCCGCTGGCTGGGCGTTTTGTCGCTGGCGCTGGTAGGGCTTTATCCGTTCATGAAGCGTGTGACCAATTATCCGCAAGGGGTGCTGGGATTAACCTTTGCCTGGGGCGCGCTGATGGGCTTTGCGGCGGTGATGGGGGATATCCCCCCGGCGGGGATCTGGCTTTATGCTGGGGCGGTTTTGTGGGTGATCGGCTATGATACGATCTATGCCCTGCAAGATATCGAGGATGATGAAATCGCCGGGATCGGCTCAACCGCACGGGCCTTCAAGCGCTCTGTGCGGGAAATTGTCACCGCGCTTTATGCCATCGCGGTTATCTGCCTGCTGCTTGCGTTGTTTCAAGCCTCCGCAGGCTGGCCGAGCTATATCGGGTTAGGCGGTTTTGCGCTGCATTTAGGGTTTCAGGGCCGCGCGCTGGCCCCCGGATTACCTGCCCCCGAAGCCTTGCGGCTTTTCCGGGCTAATCGGTTTGCAGGTTTGATTCTATTTTTTGGGTTATTCATGGATGCAGTGCTTGCAAGCTTGTGAGGCGCAAGCGCAGCAAAGCGTTTTGAGGCCGTGCGTGTGCGCCGACCTGTAAGGGCGGACCCGCTGCGACGGCCAAAATGGGCTTCGCCGATCACGCCCCCTTCTATATAGGCCAGCATTCCTTCGGGCGTTAAGGCATAAAGCGCTACGCCAAATTTGCGCCCCAAACCGCGCCACAGCGCCAGAAAATCGTCTGTATCCTCGGCGCAAGCCTTGGCACACAGCAAGGGTAGCCCCATCACGGGCGGGGTAAGGCCCTCTGCCCCCTTCAAAAGGGTGAAAATCACGGTGTCGGCGGTGGTTTGAACCAGCACCAGCCCGTATAGATCGTCCGGCCCGGCAAACGGGAGGGCATTGTCATTGGCACAAAACGCACAAAACGCATCCGCATAGACGGGGTTCATGCGTTTGGATAGGAAATGCGGTGCCGCCAGCCCAAACACGCATGCGTGCAAGGTCCGGCCGGGATGTGCCCCTGCCATGTTTTTGCCTGTTCATTCGCCTGTTCATGTCGGGTACTCTTATGGTCCCCGTACAATCGTGAGAGTGCCACGAGGATCTGCATCAGGTGTGAAAAAATGCGGTTAAAACGCGTTTATTTGGCGTTTTTCGTGCTTAACGCGCGTTTTCCTTAAAAATTTGTCTCAAAATGCAGCGCGCTTTCGCCGCAGGGCGCGTAATCTCCTTCAGAAAAGGGCTTGACGTCTTGCGCGCTTGCCCGCAAATCGGAGCTATGAGCCCTGAAGCTGCGCCAGATCCGCGCCCCCCGCTGAATATTTTTTTATGCGCCCCACGCGGGTTTTGCGCGGGCGTCGTGCGCGCGATCGATGCGGTGGAGGAAGCGCTCAAGCATTATGGCGCACCGGTTTATGTCCGCCACGAAATCGTCCATAACCGTTATGTCGTTGAAAGCCTCAAGCGCAAGGGCGCGATCTTTGTTGATGAGCTGCACGAAATTCCCGATACGAAAGCGCCGGTGATTTTCTCCGCCCATGGGGTTGCCAAAGCCGTGCCGGAAGAAGCGCGGGCCCGCAACCTGTTCGCCATTGATGCCACCTGCCCGTTGGTCACCAAGGTCCATCGCGAGGCCGAGATTTTGCATAAGCGCGGCTATACGATTTTGCTGGTCGGCCATGCGGGGCACCCGGAAGTGGTTGGCACGATGGGGCAATTGCCACAAGGCGCGGTATGCCTCATTGAAACCCTTGCAGATGTCGAAACGCTCACGGTGCGCCAAGGCGACAAGCTGGCCTATGTGACGCAAACAACGCTCTCGGTGGACGATACCGCAGAAATTGTGGCGGCGATGCAAGCGCGCTTCCCCGATATTTCAGCGCCCCACAAGGAAGATATCTGCTATGCGACCACCAATCGGCAGGAGGCCGTAAAGGCGCTAGCGCCAAGAGTGGCGGCGATGCTGGTGGTTGGTTCCCCCAATTCCTCGAACTCCCAGCGCTTGAAAGAAGTGGCGGAGCGCGCCGGGTGCCCGCTCTCGCGTCTAGTTTTGCGCGCCGATGAAATCGATTGGGCGGAATTTTCTAACGTGCGCAGCCTGGGCATTACGGCAGGGGCTTCTGCACCGGAAATTCTGGTGGAGGAAATTATCGATGCGTTTGCCTTGCGCTTTCAGGTGCGTGTAGAGACGGTCTCGACAGCAACCGAAAACGTGTTTTTTCCTCTGCCAAAGGTGCTCCGCGTCGGGTAATACCGCCGGGTAACACCAATGACCTTTGGTATAAGGACTTTGCCAAGCAGGCCAAGCCCTTCCATAACCCGCCCGCATAACGGGTTATCACGGTAGCGTTACAGCCAAAAATCAATCCCGCCGGAACAGAAAATGCCCAAGCCCGCCAACCAGCGCGGTCAGCAGCAGGGCCATAAGTCCGTATCTCCAAGGGTTCTGCCGGGCGTTTGTTGTCAGATACGCATCAAACCCGATCTTGCGGACAATAAACCCGGCTTCGGCGGTTTTCAAAGGCACCCCTTCCGAAAGCACGCTGGCCCGCAAAATGTAAAACCCCGGCGGAGCATTGGCGGGCAAAGCAAGGCGTGCGGCGAACACATTGGGCCGGATCATGCTGACAGCCTTGTCATCTTCCAGCAGGGCGCCTTGTTCGCGCCGCAGCCGTTGCAACGCGCTCACAAAGCCTGGATCGAGCGGGGCGGGCTGTTTCCCCATTCGATAGTGCAGCCCCAGCCCCAACCGTGCCCGCACATCCTCATCGCTGATCAGGCTCAACGGGCGGGAGGACAGCAAGGCCAGAAACAGCGGGGTATCTTCAAAGATCTGGCGTTTTTGGGTCAACCAGAGCGGCCCGAACGCGCCTTTGCGGTGCAGGACAATTGTTCCCCGCGGCCCCTCCACCTGCACCACAATGTCATAGCCACCGGAGCGGGCAATGGTGGCGGCATCCCGCTCGATCAGGCCAAAAGCGGTAAGGGTTGCGCCGTCATAATTGGTGGTGATGGCAACTTCGCGGGTTGAAAGCGTAAGCACAACCTCTTCGGCATGGGCGGCGGTTAGCATCAGCACGCCCCAGAGCAGGCAAAGCCACGCCCTCACCGCGTCACCTCGATATGGGTGACCGAATAGCGATCTGCCGGATGGGTAACAAGGTCGATCCCAAAACGTAACCCCACCCCCAGAATAAGCAGCGCCAAGCCAAAGCGGAAACCGATCCCGCTGAAAAACCGTGCCGCGCGCGCGCCCAATTGCGCGCCGATAACACTGCCCACAACCAGCACGAACGCGAGCAGAATATCGAGCTGTTGCGAAAAGACAGCCTGGAGCAAGGTCGTCGCGAACATGGTCAGCACAATCTGCACCTGTACGGTAC
>CAZGKS010000143.1:0-5887 GCA_964526275.1 uncultured Methylobacterium sp.
CAGCACGCGCTCTTCGCGTGGCGTCAGGGTCGCGAGCACGCGCGTGGTGGTTTCCCGCAGATTGGATTGAATGGCCGCTTCGATGGGCAGCAGGGCGTTCTTGTCCTCGATGAAGTCGCCCAGATGCGAATCTTCTTCGTCCCCGATCGTGGTTTCGAGGCTGATGGGTTCCTTGGCGATTTTGAGCACCTTGCGCACCTTTTCAAGCGGCATCGAGAGCTTTTCGGCCAGTTCTTCCGGGGTGGGTTCGCGCCCGATTTCGTGCAGCATCTGGCGCGAGGTCCGCACGATCTTGTTGATGGTTTCGATCATGTGGACGGGAATGCGGATGGTGCGCGCCTGATCGGCGATCGAGCGGGTGATCGCCTGCCGGATCCACCAGGTGGCATAGGTCGAGAATTTATAGCCCCGGCGATATTCGAATTTATCGACGGCTTTCATGAGGCCGATATTGCCTTCCTGAATAAGATCAAGGAATTGCAAACCGCGATTGGTGTATTTTTTGGCAATGGAGATCACCAGCCGCAGATTGGCCTCCACCATTTCCTTTTTGGCTTGGCGGGCTTCGCGCTCGCCTTTTTGAACGGTGAGCACGATGCGACGGAATTCGCCGATTTCGAGCCCGGTTTCTGCTGCCAAAGCTTGAATATCGCCGCGCATATCCTTGATACGATCCAGCTGGTTGGCGACAAATTCCTTCCAACCCTTGGTGGTATATTTGGAGACGCGCAGGATCCATTTGGGATCAAGCTCCGCTCCCTGATACGCGCGCAGGAAATCCACGCGGTCAACACCATGCCCTTCGGCAAGGCGCAGCAGACGGCTTTCAAGGCCGATCAGGCGTTTGTTGATGTCATAAAGCTGTTCAACCAGCGCATCGATACGGTTTTGATTAAGCGACAAGGATTTGACATCGGTAATGATGTCTTCCTTGAGCTTTTTATATTTGCGTTCCTGGGCGGGCGAAAGCCGGGTAGATTGCAATCGGTTTTCAATGTCTTGATCTTGCAACCGCCGAAGCTTTTTATAAGCATCGGCAATATTGCCAAAAGTTTCAAGCACGCGTGGTTTAAGCTCGGCTTCCATGGCCGAAAGGGAAACCCCGCCATCGAATTCATCGTCGAAGGAATCGGGTTCGGGTTCGGGGGCGGCGACTTCATCGCCATCCTCGTTCAGGACGCGCGGCTTGGGAGTATCTGAAAAATCATCCGAAGGCGGTTCGATTTTCGGGGCGTTTTTGCCATCTGGCCCGGCATAGGTTGCTTCCAGATCGATAATTTCGCGCAAGGGGGTGCGCCCCGCTTCGAGTTCATCGCGCCAAATAATGATCGCCTGAAAGGTAAGGGGGCTTTCGCACAACGCGGCGATCATCGCCTCCCGCCCGGCTTCGATGCGCTTGGCGATGGCAATTTCGCCCTCGCGCGAGAGCAATTCGACCGAGCCCATTTCCCGCAGATACATGCGCACGGGGTCATCGGTCCGGTCCAGTGGTTCGCTGGAGCGTTCCGATTTTACGAGCGCTGTGGTGCGGGCCGGGGCTTCTTCGGCATCGGGCTCGTCGCCATCATCGGCACCCTCGCCATCGGCCTCGTCAACATCCTCGTTTTCAACCACATTGATCCCCATCTCGTTGAACATCGCGTAGATGTCCTCGATCTGGTCGGAATTGACTTCCTCTTGGGGCAGAACGGCGTTTATCTGGTCGATTGTAACGTAACCACGCTTTTTCGCCAACCGGATAAGCTTTTTGACAGCCTGATCCGATATATCAATCGGCGGGCTATCCGGGCTTTCGCCCTCTTTGCCGGTTTCGTCTTTTTTTGCCGGTTTGATTGCCATCCATCCGATCCCGATTGTTGCGTCCGGTCTCACGCTCCCTGGAGCCAGGGGGCCATGAACCGGTAAAAGAGTCTACAAGGCGATACAAGAATAAAAACTGTGGATTCAAGCCCTAAATGATGGTCCTTAAGGATTGATTATGCTTAATTGGGCGTTTGTGCGTAATTTCTGCGCATATGGGCCGGTTTTTCCTCACGCAATTTGTCCTCCCGCAAGGGTGGGCTTATTCCGCGCCGGGCAGCGCTTCCCGCCGCAATACGAGGGCTTTGAGCCGCTCGAAGCGGTCCTCCCCCCCCTGTGCGACAAATTCATCTGAAATTGCCGCTATCTCGCTATGTAGGAACGATTGTCGCGCCTGCAAGGCCGCAGCCTCCCGCCAGGCCAGCAAAAACGGCAATTCTTCGCCCAAAAGCCCGGTTTGTGGATCCGTAACGGCTGGGTGCGCCATGGGCTCCCCCATGGCAGCGGTTTCGCAGCGCGCCAAGGCCTCGCCCAATCCGCGCGCCTGCAATGCTTCGAGCGCAGATGTGCCGGGGGTTAGCGCCCCCGAACCGCGCGCCAGATAATCGAGCAAGCCGGTGCGCACCTGCCGTGTGGCTTGGGCGCTAAAAACAAGCTCGGCGAAAGGTTCCGCTTCGTGCTCCAGAATGATCGGGTGATGCACGGCGGCCATGACCAGAGCGGCTTCACGCCGGGGAATCGCGGAGCCTTGCAGCAGCGGGTTGCGCCGCAGCCCTTCGCTTACGATCAGGGGCGCGTTTGGAAAGCCGTTGCGCCAGCCATAAGCACGCCCGCCGGCCTGTTGCCGAAACGTGTTATACCCCGCCGGATCGCCGCCATAAGCGCCCCGTGCAGGTGCCCGTGTTTCGTAACGCTGGCCGGCGGGGGCATTGTTGCGCCCGCCCATAGTCTGGCGCGGGCTTTGGAACAGGGCGCCCAGCTTGTCGCGCATGGCCTGGCGATAATGGCGCTTGAGGTCGTCTTCGCGGATGGTTGCCACGGCCGTAAACAGGCGCTTTTCAAGCCCGGCCCGCTCTTCGGGGGTATCGAGCGGGGTCTTGTCGCGTTCGCGCGCAAACAGCACATCGACCAGCGGGCGCGGATCTTTAAGCGCGGCCTGCAACGCTTCGGGCCCGGCCGCGCGCAGCAGGTCGTCGGGGTCTTGCCCGTCGGGCAGAAAAGCAAACGACAAGCTGCGCCCGGCTTCGAGATGCGGCAAGGCGATATCGATCGCGCGATAGGCGGCGCGCAACCCGGCCTTGTCGCCATCGAAGCATAAAACCGGCACCGGGGCCATGCGCCAGACCAGCGCCAGCTGTTCTTCGGTCAGGGCGGTGCCGAGCGGCGCCACTACCTGCGGGATCTGCGCGCGGTCCAGCGCGATCGCATCGACATAACCTTCGACCACATAAAGGCTTTCCGCCTTATGGGCGGCTTTGCGCGCGCGGTGCAGGTTATAAAGGGTTGCGCCTTTGTGGAAAATCGGCGTTTCGGGGGAGTTGAGATATTTGGCCTGCGCTTCCTTGGCCAAGGCGCGGCCCCCAAAAGCGATGATTCGCCCCTTGGCATCCTCGATCGGAAACATCACGCGGTCACGAAAACGATCATAGGCCACGGGAATATCGGCGCCAGCAATCACCAACCCGGCTTCGGCCATCAGCTCTGCGGAAACGCCCTTGGCGGCCAGATGGTCTTTCAGGCCGTGGCGATCGGCGGGTGCGTAACCCAGGCCAAATTTTTCTGCAACGGCCCCCACAAGGCCGCGCGTGGCCAGATACGCCCGCGCTTCGCGTGCGGGGTCTTTTTTGAGCGCCGCGCGAAAATATTCCTGCGCGAGTGTCATGGCATCATAAAGGTCGAGCCGCCGCTTTTCGTGCGCTTCGCTCATCGCATCGGAGCGCGGGAGCACAACCCCGGCTTCGCTGGCCAGCCGTTCCACCGCCTCCGTGAAAGACACCCCCTCCGTTTCCATCAGGAAGGTGAAGACATCGCCATTGCGGCCGGAGGAAAAATCGAACCAGGCTTGTTTGGTGTCGTTGACAAAGAAGCTCTGGGTTTTTTCGGCACTGAAAGGCGATAGCCCGCGCCATTCGCGCCCGGCTTTCTTGAGCGCAACGCGCCGCCCCACGACCACCGAGACCGGTAATCGCGCTTTTATTTCATCGAGCACCGCAGGACCATAGCGCATGGGGGTATCAAATCCTGTTGGGCGCAAAGGTCAAGCGCGGGGGGCGCTTACCCCCGCAATTAACAGGCGCACCACAGCGCAAGGCATGGTCCGGATGGGCGCCAAAGCCGCCAATATCTTCCGGGTGCGGCCCCCGATTTAGCCAATCCGCTTGGCGCGGTCGGCCATCCCCTGCTCGATCTGATTTCTTTTGTGCCCGTAGAGATCGATCCCCCCGCCCGCCTGTCAGGGTTTGAAACGCGCAAGGTGCAACCCCGCCTGATCGAGCGGGAGCTTGAAAACAAAATCACATGGCTGCGGGCAATGGCGTGGCGCCTACCTTGCAGGGCAGAGCGTGATTTGTTCTGAAGAAAACAGATCAGACTGTTATGTTTTTGTAAAACAGGTCTTTTTCTCTTGATACGTGCATCAAAAACAAAAGCGCTATAGGCTTTTGCAAGAACGGCGAGTATCAGCTCCGATCGATCGCGTACAGCTCCTCTGAATAGCCTTGCTCCATCCAATAGGGATGGCGCGAGCGGCGCTTCATCTTCGGGCGCTCGGCGCATAGGCGCGCAACAAAATGCTGTTTGAAGCCCCAGCCGCTGTTCTCGGCTTCCTGGTTGATCGACAAGAAGAGGTCCGCACGCTCGACGATGAAATCAATATACGACGGGGCGTCCTCGATTTCCGGCAGGGAATCCATATTAAGGACGAGTTTGTACCGAGATGCGAGGGCGCTGCGCAGAGTAGAGGGCCACAGCGTCAGCGGCGGCCCCTCCGGCTCGCCGAACAGCCGAACGGCGTTCTCGCCGACCGCATCGGCAAGAAAAGCCGCCTGCACCGCACAAGCGAAGGGCAGGTCGATAATCGTATAGTTCCGATGCCCACGCATATAGGCATATTTTGCAACCATGCCGAACCCGCCGCCGATTTCAAGAATAGGATCCTGCGGCGCTATCTCGAGTTGCGCAAGCCGTTCAGGCACATAGGCATGCCGCAGGCTGTCTGGATTGAGCATCACCGAACCGATAAACGCCACGGGCGCTCCGCCCAGTTGAGGCGGTGCTAAACTATGCCCAAGGCGTTGTTCAACCGCAGCCAGCAGCTCGGACATATCCCCGTTGATCGTGCTTAGATAGTCCTTCAGGGACGTTTGCACGTTCGACATCACCGGGCGGATAGCGAGTGCTTCGGCGAGCGAAAGCAGTGCATCGCGCGAGCGCAGCGTGAAATAGTGACGTCGGAACGAACCTTTAGGCTTCAGGCTCGACACCCTATGCGCCTATCTGTTTTGTCCAGTATGGTGTCGTAACGCTCTTCGGCTTCTGCGGGTGGCAAGAGTCTGTTCGAGAATTCATTGAACGTTTAACTGTTTGTAATTCAATCTTTTTATGTGGCGTAAATCAACACGTGGCCGTGTGGCCTACCGCGCCCGGAAGGCCAAGCGTTACCCGACCGATGCGGAATAGGCTTGCACTGCACCCATTCCACCGGGGCAGCGCCAACGGGGCGGCCATGCGGCGTTGATTTGCGCACGCGAAACGCCCAAGGTGTTTGATCCCAAGGCGTTTGATAGGGAGCGCGGGCTCTCACCTGCCGCATTGTTTCGCGGATGCTTGGGCGCGCATTTGGGTGTCGTGCTGGCCTTTTGCGGAGTTTCCCGTTTGTTTAAGCAATTTCGGCCGATTCTCGCGGGCTGTGGACTGAAAAACCAACAGATAACAGAACCAACCCGTGAACACCCTATTGAGACGCTATACCCATGGCCTTGCATACTACCGCATAAGGCCATGGAAGAGAACGAAACTATCTTGTTTTCATCAAGGGATACGATCGTTTCGTGACGACTACCAAAGAATTATTTCCAAGGGCCTTTGG
>CAZGKS010000144.1:0-5843 GCA_964526275.1 uncultured Methylobacterium sp.
GATGAGGGCAAGGCCGACCTCATGCCATAACCGGAGTGCTTGCGCGGGACGAATTTCAAGGGGCATGAGGCGACAAGAACAAGGAGCGACGATATTATGGGGCGGACACGCTGAAAAAATGTTTCGTCAACGTAACCGAAACGAGCGCGCGGCGCCACCTTGACGCTAAAGGCTGGTTAATCGCTTTGATTCGCCTGCGTTTTGATGGCACAAACCATCGATTATCGTTTGAAAAAACGCTCTAATCGCGCCCATAACGTGATTTCACCAACGCTGCAACCAGACGCGCAACCTGGGGTTCGCCCCCTTCCGGGCGGCCGGGGCGGGTTTTGTAATTCCAGCCATAGAGATCAAAATGCGCGTATTCTTTTGCATTCGTAACGAATCGGCTCAGAAACAAAGCGGCCGTGATCGAACCGGCAAACGAACCGCCGGTTCCGGAATTATTGAGGTGGGCGACCTTGGAATCGATCATCTGGCCATAGGCTTGCCACAACGGCAGACGCCAGGCCGGATCGCTCTCGCTCATGCCAAAGCGCGTGATTTCTTCTGCCAGATGGTCGGAATGGGTGTAAAAGGCCGGAATATCAGGCCCTAACGCCACGCGCGCCGCACCGGTAAGCGTTGCAAAATCGAGCAACAAATCCGGCGTTTCTTCATCGGCCAAAGCCAGAGCATCGGCCAGAACCAAGCGCCCCTCCGCGTCTGTATTGCCGATCTCGACGCTCAACCCTTTGCGGGAGGGGTAAATATCGCCCGCCCGAAAGGCATTGCCCGCAACCGCATTCTCGACAATCGGCAACAGCACCCGCAAGCGTATCGGCAGTTCTTGCGCCATGATCATCCGGGCAGCGCTCAAGGCAACAGCAGAGCCCGCCATATCTTTGCGCATCAGTTCCATGGAATTGCCGGGCTTGATATTGAGCCCGCCGGTATCGTAGACGACCCCTTTGCCAACCAGGGTGACTTTGGGCAAGGTCTCGATCACAGCCTCATACCCGGCCATATAAGCGGGCACCCAGGTGAAATCGATCAGGCGCGGAGGCTCTGAGGCTGCCCGCCCGACCGCGTGAATAAGCGGAAAATTCTGGACCTTGAGGTCATCGCCAAGGGTTTCACGGGCGATCGCGCCGAAGGTATCGGCCAAGGCCAAAGCAGCGGCGGCCAAAGCGTTGGTGCCCAGATCGCTGGTGGGGCTATTGATCAAATCGCGCCCCATGATCACCGCTTCGGCTATCGCATCCATCCGCCCGGTATCCACCGGGGCTTCAATTGCAATGGCAACAGAGCGCTGGCCTGCTGGCTTGTAGCGATCAAACCGATACCGGGCCAAGGCCAGCGAGAGATACACCAAATCCGGGCGGGTGAAGGTACCCTTGAGCGTATACTCCCCATCGGGCAGGTCCTGGATCAATTTTCCAGCCAGAAAGGGGTCCGAATGCAAATAGGCATCTTCTCCCAGCCCCAGTAACACCGCTTCGATCCTCCCCGTTTCGTTCGGAACAAGGCGGACTGCGCCTGCTTCTCCGGCAAAACCGACCGTGCGGATGTAATTTGTCCCCGCAACAGACAGGCTAGGCGGCGTCGTGCGCCAGGCGTTTATCGTCAGTGCATAAACCGGAATGGGCATTACCATGGCAAACTCCTTCAAGAATACGCGAAAAACGTGATGGATGGCGCAAACTGCACCCCGAAGCTAAAAAACAAGCGAGTTTACGAGTTTACAGGTCATGCGGCCAATAGGGAGGTTCTTTTCCTTTTTTCGCTTTTTTGCTTGCACCTTGTATGATCCGATTGGAGGCGTCTTGGCGTTGTTTTAGGCCATTACGCCCGACGTTAAGGCGCGGATTTGCGGTTTTTGAACGCGAACCGCACTTCGCTTCGCTTGAAAAGGCTCCAATCCGGTATGGCTCCTGTATAAGGGGGCATCCAACGTCTTGATATGAAGATTTTCAGCAATTTTGCCAGTTGTTTTGTCATCCATGGTGCATTTTCTGATAATCATCACCGCGATGACCCTGTCTCCTTAACCAAGCATTAGGGTTAACACGATAGCGTGCGCTTTAAATCTGGCCGTGACACAGCGTTGTTGCGGATAGCGTTGCGTATTGTGGAGTTGCGTATCATGGATCAAGGTATCCTTTCCAAGCCCGTTTACGATAAAACACGCGCCGCGCGGCGGGTGCCCAAGCTGGTTGTTGGTTTTGCGGTTTTGGCTTTGATTACCGCCTGCGCCAAGGGGCAGGCTTTCAATGGCCTTGATGCGGCTTCTCCTGATCATACCGCTTCTATCGCATCCGGCGTTAGCGCACAGATGACAGCGCGCTATGAGGCCGATCCGGGTAACCGGGCCATTTCCATGCCCTATGCTTTGGCGCTGCGCAATGAGGGGCGCTACGGGCAAGCCGCTGCCGTGTTGCAACAAACCGCTATCCGTAATCCGGGCGATATTGAGGTGGGGGCCGCTTATGGCAAGGTTTTGGCAGATCTGGGCCGTTTTCAGGAAGCCTTGAACGTGCTTGGCGATGTGCACCGCGAAGATCGGCCGGACTGGCGGATCCTTTCCACGATCGCCACGGTTTATGATCGGATGAACGAGCCACAAAAGGCCCGCGGAATCTATGCGCAAGCCCTCAAACTCGCGCCCAACGAGCCCTCCATCCATAATAATCTCGGTCTGTCGTATTTGCTCAGCCGGGATACCGAAAACGCGATCAAGGTGCTCTCCCGGGCTTCAACCTTGCCGGGGGCGGATGAGCGGATCCGGAATAATCTGGCGCTGGCGCATCGCTTGCGGGCTCAAATCGGCACGGCGACACCAAAAGGCAATACCGTATCCAGTGCCGTTCATCGGCAAGGGTAATTTTAAGAAGCGATGTTTTGGCTGATTTGCTTGAAAACGCTCTAACACCCATAGCCTTTGGGATAATGTATCTGATCTGGCCGCGTATATTTTGGTGCAAGAATACTCACACCAAAAATACTCACACCAAAAATGCTCAAGCCTTGGATTTCTTTATTGGGGCTTGAGGCCCTTCAATATAGGTGCACCATAAAGAATCTGGGCCCAGCTCTTGCAAAAAGGCGCGGTGCGCGGCGCGCTCTTCGGGTGAAATCAGGGGAAGCGCTTCAAGCACCGTTGCGGTCTCGGGGGCTGCATCGATCATCGTATCTGGTGCAAGAGATTCGGGCTCTTCGCGCGCTTTATCGGCTGTTTGCGCTAAAATCAGGCTGGCTTGTCGCCCGCCGGTTAATTCACCATAGATCTCCGCCAGCAATTCCGCATCCAGCAAGGCGCCATGCTTGACCCGGTGCGCGTTGGAAATGCCATAGCGCGCGCATAAAGCATCGAGTGAATTCGATTGGCCGGGATGCTTGCGCCGC
Organism: uncultured Methylobacterium sp.; assembly: GCA_964526275.1. GTDB lineage: Bacteria > Pseudomonadota > Alphaproteobacteria > Rhizobiales > Beijerinckiaceae > Rhabdaerophilum. Next base: position 3,385 of record CAZGKS010000144.1, read on the forward strand.
GCCATAATCAGGGTATCGATCACACGGTCGTTTTGCAGCGGCGCGCGCCCGGATTTTTTAAGTTCGAGATTCAAAAACCCCATATCAAACGACGCATTGTGGATGATCAGCGGATCTTCGCCGATAAAGCGCAAAAAATCATCAGCAACCGCGTTGAAAACCGGTTTATCTGCCAAAAACGCTTCCGAGAGACCATGGACCTTGAAAGCATCGATCGGCATGGACCGCTGCGGGTTGATATAGGCATGGAACACCTTGCCGGTGGGAAACCGGTTGATAATCTCCACGCAGCCGATCTCGCATAAGCGGTCGCCTTTAAAGGGGTCTATGCCGGTGGTTTCGGTATCCAGAACAATTTCACGCATGGGCGGCTTCCAAAAGATCCGGTTTGCTCAAAGCAGGCTGCAAGGCGCGCAACAGGGCCTCGATTTCATGCGCTGCCTGCGCGTGGCCATAAGCGGTATCGAGCAGAAAATGCGCGGATTGGCGCTTTTGCGCCAACGGCATTTGCCGGGCAAGGATAGACTTCAACAACGCTTCGTTCATGCCCGGCCGGGCAAGCGCGCGGCGGCGTTGCTCCTCACGCGAAACATGGGTCAATAGCACCGCATGGCAGCGGTTTTGCGCCTTGGTTTCAAACAATAACGGAATATCCAGCACGATCAAGCGAGCATGCGCCGCCTTGGCTGCGGCAATAGCCGCCTGTTCGCATTGCCGCACCAGCGGGTGGATGATAGCCTCCAGAGCGGCAAATTTGTCGGCATCGCCCGCAACCGCCTGCCCAAGCTTGGTGCGATCTACCTTGCCTGCTTGCGTTGTGCCCGCAAAGGCGCGCTCGATCAGCGGCACCGCCTCCCCTGCATAGAGCGCATGGACGGCGGCATCGGCATCATAAACCGGAATACCGCGCGCGCGAAACAAAGCGGCGGTGGCAGATTTTCCGGTAGCGATCGAGCCGGTAAGGCCAAGACGAAACATCGCTTACCCCCCTTCCAGGTCGGCCACGAGCAGCGCGCGCAATTGCGGTGAAACCGTTGGCGTTTTACCAAACCAACGCACAAAACCGGGCACAGCCTGATGCATCACCATACCCAGACCGTCGAGCGTTTTTAAGCCGCGCGCCCGCGCCTGCGCCAAAAATGGCGTTTCAAGCGGCACATAGACAATATCGGCGATGATAGCGTGCGGTTTGGCGTCTTCCAAGGTCAGCGGCAAGGGCGGTTGACCTTTCATGCCAAGCGCGGTGGTATTGATCACCAGATCGGCTTTTGCCATTTCTGCTTGCCGCGATTCCCATGCCTCAACAGACAGATTTGCGAGCGGCGCGTTGGTTTTGAAATCGGCCCATAGCGCCTTGGCGCGCTCCAGCGAGCGGTTGACCAGCGTAATCTGCCCGGCACCGACAGCAAAAAGCGGGGCTATCAAACCGCGCGCTGCGCCACCTGCGCCCAGAACCAGGATATGCGGCGCCTCCTTATGCGGCGAAAGCTGGTTCCAGCCCGGAAAAGTGGCGCCAAGATGGGCGACAAACCCCGCACCATCGGTATTATCGCCGACAAGTTCGCCCTGTTCAAACCAGAAAGTATTGACCGCCTTGGCGCGTGCAGCAGCGGGCAAGACCCGATCGCAGGCGTGATAAGCCTCTTCCTTGTGCGGCACGGTGATATTGCCGCCAACATAGCCTTTGGCAGGCAAGGCACGCAAAAACGCGGCGACTTGCCCTGGCTCCACCGCCGCGCGGGAATATTCTCCCGCAATTCCGAGTTCCTTGAGCCAGAAACCGTGAATTTTCGGCGAACGGGCGTGGTCGACCGGCCAGCCAACCACCAAGGCTTTGGGGATATTCATGACAGATCAAGCTCCTGAATTCGTGCTTTGCTGTTATACCAATGGCCTTTGACCCTAGGCCAGCAGGCGCTTGTTGTCGCGTAAAACCTGCAGGAGCGGGAGCATGGGCAGCCCGAGAATGGTAAAATGCGTCCCTTCAATCCGCTCGAACAAGGTCAGGCCCAGACCTTCGATTTGGTAAGAACCAACACTGGATAAAGCCGCCGCGCCAATCTGATCCAAATAGGCATCGAGAAAGGTCGGCGAGAAATTACGCAGGGTGAGATACGCGCTCTCCGCTCCCGCCCAGAGCTGTTCGCCGTTGTGATACAAACACGCTGCCGAATGCAAGGCGTGGGTCTTGCCGCGCCATTGCAACAATTGCGCGCGAGCCTCCGCTATCGTTTCGGCCTTGAAATAGGTTTGGCCCGAGCATTCCAGCGTTTGATCCGCTGTGAGCAACAAGCGATTCTGTGCTTGCGAAAGCAAGGAAATCGCCTTTTGATTCGCCAGCGTAACGGCTATTTCCGCCCCTGTTTCCCCCCGCATAATCGCGGCTTGCGCGATGGTTTTTTCATCAAGCTGCGGCCGCAAGATCTCTACCGGGATTCCCGCCGCGATCAACATATCCC
>CAZGKS010000145.1:0-5835 GCA_964526275.1 uncultured Methylobacterium sp.
CGCGTAGCCATTGCGCGCTCCTTGTGCATGAGCCCGAAGATCATGTTGTTCGATGAGCCGACCTCTGCCCTCGATCCGGAAATGGTCAAGGAGGTGCTCGATACCATGGTCGGGCTGGCGCAAGATGGCATGACTATGATCTGCGTTACCCATGAAATGGGCTTTGCTCGCCAGGTGGCGGACCGCGTGATCTTCATGGATCAAGGGCAGGTTGTCGAAATGAACACGCCGGAAGCGTTTTTCAAAAACCCGCAACACGAGCGCACGCGGTTGTTCCTTAGTCAGATCCTGCATTGAACGGGCATTGGTGGCGGCTTATAGTCTCCCCAGAACATGCATCGTGAGGGCGGGATGAGCGGGAGGGAAACGCCCGAAAGCGGTATGGGGGCAAGCGCTTCGCGGGGGCGGGCTTCGGGCGTTTTTGCTGAACTCGATACGCGCTCGCGCGAGATTTTCCGGCAGATTGTCGAAAGCTATCTCGAATCAGGCGAGCCTGTGGGCTCGCGCAATCTTTCCCGCACCCTGCCTTTGGCCTTGTCCCCGGCGACCATCCGCAATGTCATGCAAGACCTTGAGGATCTGGGGCTGATCTATGCGCCGCATATTTCCGCAGGGCGGCTGCCAACCGAAAGCGGGTTGCGGTTATTTGTCGATTCCGTGCTCGAACTGGGCGATGTCAGTGCCGAAGAGCGTGCAGGCATTGAAGGACAGCTGCGCTCGGCAGGCGTTGGCCGCAGCTTTGAGGGCGCCTTGGCGGAGGCCACCACCTTGCTCTCCGGTATCAGCCGCGGGGCGGGGGTCGTGGTGGCGTCAAAAGGCGCCAAGCGGCTCAAGCATATCGAATTTGTGCGGCTCGACCCGGCGCAGGCTTTGGTTGTCTTGGTGGCCGATGACGGCGCGGTTGAAAACCGCCTTATCCCCCTGCCACCGGGCTTGCCAGCTTCTGCGCTGGTGGAAGCGGGCAATTACCTCAACCACCACCTCAAAGGGCGCACCTTGAGCGAATTGCGCGCCAATATTGCCGCGCGTCGGGTGGAGATGGACCGGGAACTGAGCACCCTGACCGCGCGGTTGGTTGAAGCCGGGCTGGCGCAGGCAGAAGGCGAAGCCGATACCTTGCGCCTGATCGTCAGGGGGCAAGCCAACCTGCTCGATAACCTGACCGCTTTGGCAGATCTGGAGCGCGTGCGGCTACTCTTTGCCGATCTGGAGCGCGAGAAAGACGTGATCGACCTGCTTTCGCGCGCAGAAGCGGGGGACGGCGTGCGGATTTTTATCGGCTCCGAAAACAAGCTCTTCTCGCTTTCCGGTTCATCGATGATCGCCGCGCCCTTCCGCGATGGGCAGCAGCGCATTGTCGGGGTGCTGGGGGTTATTGGCCCAACCCGGCTCAATTATGCCCGTATCGTCCCCATGGTCGATTATACCGCGCGCGTGATCCAGAAATTGCTGGGCGGGTAATTTGGCGGTTAATTCAAGTGGGTGCCTTGACGGGCAATCTGGCGGATACGTTAGCTTGTCCGGTTGCCTTCCCCAGGTTGCCTCCCCGTGCTGCCTCATCCGTGCTGGCGGCGCGGGCCGGACACAATTTCCGCCACCAAAGCGGCAAAAATAACCGCAACGCCCAGCAATTGCAGCGGATTGAGGCTCTCCCCCAGCACAAGCCCCGCGACCAGAATGGCCGTGAGCGGTTCGGCCAGAAATAACAGGCTGGTGCGCGTGGGGCTAATCCGCTTGACCGCCGCGAGTTGCAGCAAAAACCCGAAAAGATAGCCCAGCATCACCAGCGCGACCGTGCCCGGCGCTTCAAGCAATATAGCGGGGGGCAACAAGGCGCCCATGGAAAAGAACGCAAAAGCGGCAGAGATGGGCGCCAGCACCAATTGGGTGTAAAACAAGGTGCGTAGCGGCGCCCCGTTGATTTTACCGGCAAACAGGAACAAAATCGCAGCACCGCACGCGGCGGCCAGCGCCAAAGCCATGCCCACGCCGTCCAAGGCTTCCAGCGAAGGCCCCACCGCCAGAATGAGCCCCATAAAGGCCATGCTGAACACCGCCACCTGAAAACCGCTCAAGGGGCGCCGCTCCAGCCCGTTCGAGAGCAGCATCACCAGAAACGGGAAGGTGAAAAACAACACAACCGTGATGGGCACGGGGTTGTAATCGAGCGCCGAAAGATAGAAAAGCGCGGTAAAAGCCGCAGAAACCGCAACGATCAGCATGGGTTTGCGGGCTTCGCGTTCGATTTTCAGGCTTTGGCCAAAAACCGGCATCAACACCCCAAGAAGGAGCAGCAAGATCAGGGCGCGATAGAAAATCAGATCCGCGCCGAAAATTCCGGCCTGGGAGGCAGCGCGGGCCGCTGGCACGTTGAGGCCATACATGAGCGCTCCGCCTAGCGCCAATGCCGTACCCAGCCAAAGCGTATGCGCCGCAGAGGCTGCGCGCGAAACGGGGGCCCCGGCGCCCGCTTTTGCGGGGGCTTCGAAGGCTGTGTCCGCACCAAGAAGCGGGGGATTGGCGGGCAAAACGGCGGTTTCCGCTAGCGGCGCTGTTTTATCCGCTGGCGTGGTGCATGACGGTTTTGGATCAGGAAACGTCATGGGTTTATCACTTTATGGAAGAACGCGTCTTTTGCTTTGGATAATCTTATCCAAAACAAAAACGTTGTTATTGTTGCATGGAAGAACGCGCCTTTTGCTTTGGATGAGATTATCCAAAGCAAAAACGCTATGGCTTTACCTTGAAGCATCGCTGGCGCCCCCATGCACAAGGCCGTGCATCTTGGCCAAGGCGCAAGGTTGCAGTTCAAATGCCAGCAACCGCGCCGGATCCACCGGACCATCCAGCCGGATCTGCCCCAGCGGGACGCGGACATAACCCGCCCGCTGGTAATAGGCGAAATCGCCGACCAGCAGCATCAGCGTGCCGCCCTGCGCGCGGGCTTCTTCCGCAGCGCGGGCAAGCAGGGCGCGGCCGATCCCCCGGCCCTCGAAAGCCGGGTCCACCGCCAGCGGTCCCAGCATGAAAGCGCCGCCCATGGGGGTATCGTTGGCGACAAGGCGCACGGGAACAACCTGAACGGCGGCAACCAGCAGCGAGGCCACACGGGCAACAAACCCGAAATCGTCGCAAGAGGCGGCTTCCTCACGGATGCGGGCGGCCGTGCGCGCGAATCGGCCCGGCCCAAACACCCGCGCATGGAGCCGCTCCACGGGCTCCCGATCCTCGGCATGCAGGGCGGTAAGGGTAAAAGCAAGGTCCGACACGAAAGAAGGTCCTCCCGGAAGCGTTTTACGTGTGATGGAACCATCCGAAACAAAAGACACGTTTTTCAACAAAGAGATAAAAGCATTCTATGTTTTATCAAAACACAGCATGCTGTAGAGAGAAAACAGTCGATCCCGCTTTTGGGCCGGATGCCCGGTCGATACCCCGATAATCGGGGGGATAGAGGCGGTGCATGTATCGGCCCTGTCAAGGGACCTTTTATATTTTTCAGCGCCTTGAGGCCTTGCCCCGCTTGGCCTTGCCCCGCTTGGCCTTGCCCCGCACGCAATGCGCGGTTATTTCCACGCCTCGATAGCCGCAAGGATGGCTTTTTCGCCCGCCGAGCCTTTTTCTGCCAGCACCGCGCCACGTCGCCCGGAAGCCAGCACGAATTCAAAGACCAGCCATTTCTGGGTTTTCATCATGTCCAGATGCCGGGCGCGGGCTTCGGGCGTGTTTTCAAGCCCGATCACGAACACGTTATCTTGCACCGGCACGTTGGCTCCGCTCATGATACCGCCCGCCTGTGCCTCGCGTTCGCGCCATTCGATCCCGCTGATCGCCCGGACCGGCGTTGAGCCTTCTCCGGTCTCGAACACCACCATCAGCAGATGCGAATAGGGCATTTTACGATCGTTATTGCGGCTCAAGGTCATTTCGACAGCAATGCCGGGCTTGGCAAAATTCAGCCGGGCCCGCAGGATTTTCTCGCCGCCCTGCGCTGGATCGGGCTCAAAACGCCAATCGGTCACGCCTTCAAACTGGCTGGGGGACTGACCTGGCACTTCCACGATCATATAGGAGCGGCTGGGGCCTTCACTGGGCGGCTTTGGCGCGGGAACCCCCGCCGTATCCGCGCTATTGAGCCGACCTTCGGTCTTGGTTCTATCCACCGCATTGGGCTGGATTGCGGCGCTTTGCTGGGCAGGGCGCGCGAGTTCGGCGATATTCGCTCCCCGCCGCGAAAGCGCCACGACCGCTGCGACAATCATGATCAACAACGCGCTTGCGACATAAAGCAGGCGGTTGCGCCGCGCCCGCGCCGTATCCGTGCGCAACACCGCGCGGGGACGGGAAGGTTCCACCGAGGCCGATTCCGCCAAAGCCATCGCTGCCAACGCATCCTGCGATACTGGTTCTGGTTCGGCAAGGGGGGCGGGCGCCTCCTGCGGTTTCTGCTCTGGCAGGGAGGGCGGGCGCGCGGAAGGCGGGAATGGCTGTTCAAGGGAAGACTGTGCAAGGGAAGACTGTGCAAGGGATGGCGGTTCAGCCGGCGCCTCTGTATATGCGCGGGCTTGCGCCTGGGGGTCTGCTACCAGCCTTTCAACCGCCAGCGATTCAAGCTCCAGACGATCGATCACCCCCTCGAAGCCTGCCAATTGCTCGCTGAAATCTCCCTCCGAAATGGGTGGGTCGAGCGCGCGCAACTGCCGCTCCAGCGCCATCCGCGCGCGGGCATACAGCGCCTCGCGTTCGGCTTGCGGGCGGCCTTCAACGGCGCGTTTCAGCAGGGGGTAAAAATCGGCAACCATGCTTACCGCTCAAACGGGTTGTGCACGAGGATGGTATCCTCCCGCTCTGGGCTGGTTGAGAGCAACGCGACCGGCGCGCCGATCAATTCCTCGATCCAGCGGACATATTTAATCGCTTGTGCCGGTAAATCTGCCCAGGAACGCGCCCCCGCCGTGCTGCCCGGCCAACCGGGCAAGGTTTCATAAATCGGCACCAGGCGCTTTTGCTCCGCTTCGCTTGCAGGCAGGTAATCAATGCGCGCGCCATCGAGATCATAGCCGACACATACCTTGATTTCGGGGAAGGTATCGAGAATATCGAGTTTTGTGAGCGCAATACCGGTAATGCCGGAGGTTTTGATGGTTTGGCGGACAAGCACGGCGTCAAACCAGCCACAGCGCCGCGGGCGCCCGGTCACGGTGCCGAATTCATGGCCACGCTCGCCGAGTTTGCGCCCGGTTTCGTCGTGTAATTCGGTGGGGAAGGGCCCCTCGCCAACGCGGGTTGTGTAAGCTTTGACAATGCCGAGCACATAGCCCAGCGCCCCCGGCCCCATGCCGGAGCCCGCAGCGGCCTGCCCTGCCACGGTGTTGGAGGAGGTGACATAAGGGTATGTGCCGTGGTCGATATCCAGCAAGGCGCCTTGCGCGCCCTCAAACAGGATGCGTTTGCCCTCCCGCCGTGCGGTGTCGAGTACATCCCATACGCGGTCCATGAAGGGCAGGATTTTGGGCGCGATTTCGCTCAGCAGCGCCAGTAATTCCGCGCTGGAGGCTTCCGCGATGCCTAAACCGCGCCGCAGGGCGTTATGGTGCCCCAGCAGCCGCTCGATCTTGGCGGGAAGCGATTCAAGTTCCGCCAGATCCCGCACGCGAATAGCGCGGCGACCGACCTTGTCCTCGTAAGCGGGGCCAATGCCGCGCTTGGTCGTGCCGATTTTAGTGCCCGTGGCGGCGTTTTCGCGGAAGGCATCGAGTTCGCGGTGCACCGGCAAGATAAGCGGCGTGTTATCCGCGATTTTAAGGGTATCGGGCGCAACCACCACCCCTTGCG
>CAZGKS010000146.1:0-5827 GCA_964526275.1 uncultured Methylobacterium sp.
CGGATACGTCAAACCCCTCAACCGTGCCATGGGGCACGCTTTTCGGGCTTTTCCTACCATTTTCCTCAACAAAATCACGCCGTTTCGTGTCTATTCATGAGGTATGACCCTAAGCCTTAACGCTGCGCCTGCCTCTCACCTTGTTTTTTAGGAGATCCCGATGCTCACCGTTTATGGCGTTTACCGCTCCCGTGCTTCACGCCCGCTCTGGCTGCTCGAAGAAACCGGCACGCCCTTTCAGCATGTGCCGGTGGTGCAGCAAAACCGCGCCAAACCAGGGCAGCTGCATTCGCGCTCCCCGGAATTTATCGCGATAAACCCCGAGGGGCATATCCCGGCGCTCGACGATAACGGGATGGTGCTGCGCGAATCACTGGCCATGACCCTCTATCTGGCCCGCAAATATGGCGGCACATTGGGGCCGCAAACCCTGGAAGAAGAAGGCCAGATGCTGATGTGGGCGTTTTTTGCCGCCTGCGAGGTTGAGCCTCATGCGCTTGCGGTTCTGTTCCACAGCGTGGCCAATCCCTATGGCCCTATGGAGCCTGCCAAGGCTCAAGCGGGCCGCGAGGCGCTGGTTGCGCCGTTCCGCACGCTCAATGCGCATCTTGAAGCCCATAACGGCACCCTGGTCGGCGGGCGCTTCACAGTAGCCGATATTCTTCTGGCGGAAGTGCTGCGCTATGCCCGCTCCGATTCCACGCTATGGGCCAAGGCCCCGGCCTTGGAGGCTTGGTTGAACGCCTGCCATGCCCGCCCAGCCTTCAAGGCCATGTGGGCAAAAAGGGAAGCCGAACCAGCCTGATTCGAGCCAGCCTGATTATCGGCTGACCCAGATCACCGGCCCCAAGACACGGGCCCCGCAAGCAATACCTTCCTTGGCCTCCATGAAGGTTGCGCCCCTGAATTGCCCACTGCCCGCGCGCGGCAAGGCGAGCACGACATCCTGAGCGCGCACGGCGCGGCGCGGGGCGACCAACGCCAGCGAGCCGATCGGGATAGCGCTGGATAGCGCCTCGCTGCGGGTGGGGTCTGCGTTTTGGCGAATCGCAAAAACGCTTTCGGAGGTGTGTAGCAGCGTAACCGGGTGCCAATGCCCCCCGGTTGGCAAGCCATCCTCTGAAAAATCACGCGCAGAAAGGGTCGCCAGTTCTTGCCCCGGCACCTCAATGCCCTCGCTTGGCGGGGTATCTTCCAGCAGCACCATAAACGCACTGATACTGGTTTGCATCGCCAGCAGTACCTTGGCAATGGATTCAGTGCTAGGCCAGCGTAAATCGCCATTCGGTTTGATTCGTTTGGAAAGATTGAAGGTTGTCGGGTCGAGCCCGCCAAGGCGCGCCATGCGTGAAACGGAGATCCCCTTCTGGCTTGCCAGTCGGTCAAGCGCACGCCAGACCTGTTGATGGGTAAGCATCGTGAAGGTTCCTCTCCATTCTGGATTTTAGCAACTCAGGCGCTAATTCAGCAACCCTTGCGATCAATAAGCAACTTCCGCGTTTTTTTAGCAACCATGGCGTTTAAATTCATTCTATTTTTTTACGCAAAGATTACCGAAAATTTGTTGCATTATCGCAAACGCCGGGCATAGTGCGCAAAAATATCGCTCTGATAAAGCTCTTTGAACAGGCTTTTTACAACAATAATTCATGATGAAATTTGTTTACAAAACAAAAAATCGTTTTAATTTTTATGCACCAAAATAAACGGAGTAAAACATGCAAAAATTTATCTTTAAAATTTTCACAAAAACGGAATGGCAGCAATTTTTACAAGAAAAATCCTTTCACGGATCTATTGACGATCTGCGCGATGGTTTTATACACTTAAGCACGCAAGAACAATTACCTAAAATTGCTTCCCGTTTTTTTTCTCACCAATCGGGGTTGATGCTGGCCGCTTTTGACGCAGCAACCTTGGGCAAGGCCGTACGATTTGAGGCAAACACCCCCGGCGGCACGCTTTATCCCCATTTTTATGGGGTCTTGAAGCCTGCACAGATGCAAGCGCATGCGCCCTTGCCGCTTGATTCGCACGGCATACCGCAGGTAATGTTGGCCTTGGACCCTTTGCAGCATGCTCTCGCTGTAAAAGCATGAGCGGTTGTATCTGCCATAAAATCAGGGTTTATGGTTCAGCATTCACGCGCAACCGCAAGCGCTGCAGGAGACACCATGTTCAAAGCCCTCTACCCTTTACTGGTTGCGCCCCTGATCCGTACGCTGGATGCTGAAACCGCGCATGATATGGCGATCAAGGCGCTCGAAACCCTGCCCTTGCCTTGCGCTCCGGCAGAGGATGCGCGGCTCAAAACCCACCTTTTCGGGCTCGATTTTGCCAATCCGGTCGGGTTGGCCGCCGGGTTTGACAAGGGCGCGCGGGTGCCCGATGCGTTGTTCAAGCTTGGCTTCGGCTTTGTGGAAGTAGGCGGTGTCACGCGCTTGGCCCAACCGGGCAATCCGCGCCCGCGCGCCTTTCGCCTGAACGCGGATCAAGCGATTATCAACCGCTATGGCCTCAATTCCGAAGGGATGTCCGTGGTTGGCGCAAGGCTGGCGCAGCGCGCTGCCGGCAAGGCGAGCGCCCCGCCGCGCGGCATTCTCGGGATTAATCTGGGCGCCAACAAAGACAGTGCCGATCGTATCGGCGATTATGTCGCCCTGCTGCAAGCGCTTGGCCCGCAAGCAGAATTTGTAACGCTCAACATTTCATCTCCCAACACCCCCGGTTTGCGCGATCTGCAAGGGGCCGCCTTTTTGGAAGAGCTGCTCGCCCGTGTGCTGGATGCCCGGGCACAGGCCGCGCTTGCCACGCGCATTCTGGTAAAAATCGCTCCGGATCTGGACGATATTCAGCTCGATGACATCGTAAAGATCGCCCGCAAACACGCGATCGATGGCATGATCGTCGCCAACACCACCCTCGCGCGGCCGCAAACCCTGATCGAGCGTGATCTGGCGCAGGAAACCGGCGGGCTTTCCGGCAAGCCCTTGTTTCGCCCGGCAACGATTATGCTCGCCAAAACGTTCCTGCGCGTTGAAGGCGCGTTTCCGCTGATCGGGGTTGGCGGCATTGCCAGCGGCGAGGATGCGGTTGCGAAAATTTCGGCGGGGGCTTCGCTGGTGCAGCTTTATTCGGCCCTGGTTTTTCAGGGCCCCGGCTTGATCGGGGAGATCAAACAAGCGCTTTTGAACGCCATGGTCAAGGCAGGGGCGGCTTCAAGTGCAGAACTAACCGGCCGGAACGCCACAAACTGGGCAGAACAGAGCGCCTGAAGAACCGCCCTAACGCGTCCCGCCCGGCACCCATAAGTTATCCATGTGCCCTTTGTCATTGGCGATGCGGGCGAGCACGAACAACAGGTCCGAGAGGCGGTTGATATAATGCATGGCCGCAGCGCTCACGGGCGTACCCGGCAGACCCGCCGCCGCATGCGGCGCGCTTTCCGCATGGTGCAAGGCGACCATATCGCGTTCGGCGCGGCGCGTAAGGGTACGCGCCACATGCAGATGCGCGGCCAGCGCGCTCCCGCCCGGCAGCACAAACGAGTTCAGCGGCGCAAGCTGGGCATTGAACGTATCAATATCGGCCTCCAACTGCGCAACCTGCGAAGGCAGAATGCGCAAAGGCTCATGCTCTGGCTTTGCCGCGCTTTCGGGCGTGGCAAGATCCGCCCCAAGATCGAACAATTCGTTTTGCAGCCGCGCCAAAACAACATCCAACGTATCCCCAGGCACGCAATAAAGGCGCGCCAGCCCAAGGGCGGCGTTGGTTTCATCGAGCGTGCCATAGGCGCATACCCGCGCGGCATCCTTGCGCACGCGTGCGCCCCCTACAAGCCCGGTCGTGCCATCATCACCGGTGCGTGTATAAATACGGTTGATTTTTACCATGCCCCCTTGTGGCGTAGAAACGGACAAACTGCAAGCGCGCAAGCTATTGAGGTTTGCGCTGGGCGAGAGAAAGTTTCTGCACGGATTGACAGCCAGGATTGCCCCCAAGATACACGGGCAAAAGGAGCCGCAAGCGGCTTGGAGAACAGGCTTGGAGAACAGGCTTGTAGAGCAGGCTTGGGGCCCAGCTTGCGATCGCCACCCTGTTGCCGCAAAAGCACGGTTGGTATCGGGCTGTGCGAAATCGTTAACCGGCGATTGAAGCGCCCGCGCAGCTCTGGTAAGGGCGAGGATGGCCGTTGCGCCGAACGAGGTTTTTTCATGCGAATGTTCGCGCGATTTCTTGCTTTTCTGTTTGCCACCGGCACGCTGATCGGTCTTGCCGCTCTGGCCGTTGGCGCATATTTTTTGCACACCTATTCCAAGGGCCTGCCAGATCATGCGGCTTTGGAAAAATACGAACCCCCGGTCACCACGCGTATCCATGCGGCGGACGGCACCTTGCTGGCGGAATATGCCAAGGAAAAACGCCTCTATCTGCCCATTCAGGCGATTCCTAAACGCCTGATCGATGCGTATCTGGCCGCAGAAGACAAAAATTTCTATAAACATGGCGGCGTGGATCCTGAAGGCATTGCCCGGGCATTGGTCTCCAATTTCCGCCGCGGCGGGGGCCGCCAACAGGGCGCTTCCACCATCACGCAGCAAGTTGCCAAAGTGTTTTTTCTCTCGCCCGAACAAAGCTATGAGCGCAAAATCCGCGAGGCTCTGGTGGCGTTGCGGCTGGAGAGCACTTTTTCCAAAGATAAAATTTTGGAACTCTATCTCAACCAGATCTATCTGGGCTTTGGCAATTACGGCGTTGCGGCGGCAGCCCTGAATTATTTTGGCAAATCGGTCCATGAGCTGACCATCGCAGAGGCCGCGTATCTGGCGGCCTTGCCCAAGGCACCCTCCAATTATCACCCGATCACCCAACGCGAAGCGGCCATTACCCGCCGCAATTACGTGATCGACCGCATGGCCGAAAACACCCTGATCACGCGGGAAGAGGCCACAAAGGCGCGCGCGGAACCGCTGGTGGTGACGTTCCGTCAGCTGTCTCCCAATTCCTATGCCGCCGGGTTTTTTGCCGAAGAAGTGCGACGGGAACTGGCGGATCGTTACGGGTTTAAAACCCTTTACGAGGGCGGGCTTTCCGTGCGCTCGACCCTCGACCCCGCAATGCAGATTATGGCGCGCAAGGCGCTCTCGGAAGGCCTTGTCAAATTCGATGAAGAGCGCGGCTGGCGCGGCGCGCAAGAAAAAATTCCCCCCAGCGGTGATTGGGGGCTTGCCTTGGCGGATGTGCAAGGCCTGACCGATATCGCGCCCTGGCGATTGGCGGTTGTGCTGTCGCTGAATGGCACCGATGCGCAGGTCGGGCTGCAACCGTTCAAGAATGCGGGCGGGGTGGTCGAGCGCAAGCGCGAAACCGGGATTATTCCGGGGGATAGCGCGCGTATTTTTCCGCGCCGCCCGCTCACCAGCGCGATCAATGCGGGCGATGTGGTGTATGTTGAACCGCTCGCTGGACGGCCGGGGCAATACCGCCTGCGGCAAGTCCCGGAAGTATCGGGCGCGATGGTGGCGATGGACCCGCTGACCGGCCGGGTAAAGGCGATGGTTGGTGGTTTTTCCTTCGATAAAAGCGAGTTCAACCGCGCAACCCAAGCGTTGCGCCAGCCCGGCTCGTCGTTCAAGCCGATTGTCTATGCCGCAGCGCTTGATAACGGCTATACGCCGTCCAGCATCATCCTTGATGAACCGATCGAGGTGGATCAGGGGCCGGGGCAGGAAGTCTGGCGGCCGCAAAATTATGACGGCAAATCCACCGGCGCGCGCACCTTGCGCCAAGGGATCGAGCGCTCCAAGAACCTCATGACCGTGCGCCT
>CAZGKS010000147.1:0-5739 GCA_964526275.1 uncultured Methylobacterium sp.
GGCGGGGAAGGATTATGCCGATGAGGTGAAAACCCGCGCGTTCCCGAGCGATTCCCAAACCTATCGGTGAGGCGGTAGCCGCGCGGGGACTAACGGTGGGCGCATTCGATGGGAGGGATCGCGCGGGGCAGGCGCGCGAGGGGGCGAAGGATCACCTGCCGCGATAGGGCGGCACGCCTTGATCCGGCACGAACAGGTTGTTGGGCAAATCGCCGTGCTGATAAAACACGTCAATCGGGATACCGCCGCGCGGATACCAGTACCCGCCCAGCCGCAACCAGCGCGGGGCGAGCAATTCCACCAGCTTCTTGCCGATCGAGACCGTGCAATCCTCGTGGAAGGCACCGTGATTGCGGAAAGCGCCCAGATAAAGCTTGAGCGATTTTGATTCAACCAGCCACTCGCCGGGCACAAAATCCAGCACCAGAATGCCGAAATCCGGCTGGCCGGTAACCGGGCAGATCGAGGTGAATTCCGGGCAGGTGAAGCGGGTCACGTAATCGGTGCCCGCATGCGGGTTGGGTACGCGCTCCAGAATGGCCTCTTCCGGGGAGGCGGGCAGGGCGGTTGGTTTTCCCAGCAGGGTGGTTTCCATATGGGCCATCAAGGTCTCCGGGGTGGGCGGGCGGCGGTGGAATAAACGCTGGCACAGGATGAAAAGCTGCTTTCATCGCGCGCAGGATCAGGCTAGAAGCGGGCCATTCTACTTGCTTTGCGTGCGCCTTACGCGGTTTGCGCGCCAAGCACAATGCCGTTTGTCCAGTGCCGTTTGTAACGCGTTGCCTCGTGCCGTTTGTCCAGTGCCATTTGCCCAAGGAGCTTTCCATGACCCTGATTGCCGATCTGATCGCCCGTGAAATTCTCGACAGCCGGGGCAACCCTACGGTGGAGGTGGATGTCGTGCTCGAAGATGGCACTTTTGGCCGCGCGGCGGTGCCTTCGGGCGCTTCTACCGGCGCGCATGAGGCGGTGGAACTGCGCGATGGCGGCAAGCGCTATCTGGGCAAGGGCGTCACCAAGGCGGTTGAGCATGTCGTCACCGACATTGCCGATGCGATTATCGGCATGGAAGCCGAAGACCAGGTGGGGGTCGATGCGGCGATGATCGCGCTCGATGGCACGCCCAACAAGGCGCGTCTTGGCGCCAATGCCATTCTGGGGGTAAGCCTTGCGCTCGCCAAGGCCGCGGCGGAAGTGCGGGGCCTGCCGCTCTATCGCTATATTGGCGGGGTGGGCGCGCGGGTGCTGCCGGTGCCGATGATGAATATCGTCAATGGCGGCGCGCATGCCGATAACCCGATCGATTTTCAGGAATTCATGATCATGCCGATTGGCGCGGACAGCTTCTCCGAAGCGTTGCGGATGGGGGCGGAGGTGTTCCACACCCTCAAAAGCGCGCTCAAAGCCAAGGGCCACAACACCAATGTCGGGGATGAAGGCGGGTTTGCGCCCAACCTGGCTTCCGCGCCCGCCGCGCTCGATTTTATCATGCAGGCGGTGGAAAAAGCGGGGTTCAAGCCAGGGCGCAATGGCGATATCGCGCTTGCGCTCGATTGCGCCTCCACCGAATTCTTCAAAGACGGCGCCTATGATTATCACGGCGAGAAGGTCAAGCGCTCGATCGATGCGCAGGTCGATTATCTGGCCAAGCTGGTTGCCGATTACCCGATCGTTTCGATTGAAGATGGCATGGCCGAAGATGATTGGGCGGGCTGGAAGGCGCTGACCGATAAAATCGGCGGCCAATGCCAATTGGTCGGAGATGATCTGTTTGTCACCAATGTCACCCGGCTTGCGCAAGGGATCAAAGGCGGGCAGGGCAATGCCATTTTGGTGAAGGTCAACCAGATCGGCTCGCTCACCGAAACGCTGGCGGCGGTGGATATGGCGCAGCGCGCCGGGTTCCGCGCTGTGATGAGCCATCGCTCCGGCGAAACCGAGGATGCCACGATCGCCGATCTGGCGGTTGCGACCAATTGCGGGCAGATCAAGACCGGCTCGCTGGCGCGCGCGGACCGCACCGCGAAATATAACCAGCTGTTGCGGATCGAGGGCGAGCTGGGCGATACCGCGCTTTACGCCGGCCGCGCCGCACTCAAAGCGTTGGTGTAAGGGGAGGGCGTTTCGGGCTGGGTTAAATTTTGTACCTGTGGCGCCCTTGAACCCGCAATTATGGCAGGATGTGCTTGACGCGCCGCACAAGATTGCGTATCAAGCGCGGGTTGAGGCAGGCTCGCTTGCCGCAAGTCTTTTTGTTTTGACCTGTTGTCCCATGGATGCCGCGTGCGGCAGATAAGGGGCCAAGAGGGTAAAACCTTTCGGGGATTTTTCCCCGCGCACCCGCGATCTGGCATTTTATGCAAGATCTGTCGTCCGTTTATGCGGAAAAGGAGGGCGCGTTCCATGAACCCTGGCCGCTTGCGGCCTTTTTGCGGTTAGGATCGTGGATGGTTGAGAGCGCCTTTTGCGCTGTGCGATCCCGTGGCCCGGCCGGTTTTCGGCCCATGGGCCACATGAGGATGCGATGACAAAACGTCACCAAGCCAAATATAAAATCGATCGCCGGATGGGCGAGAATATCTGGGGCCGCCCGAAATCGCCGGTTAATCGCCGCGAATATGGCCCGGGCCAGCACGGCCAGCGCCGCAAGGGCAAAATGTCGGATTTCGGCACCCAGTTGCGCGCCAAGCAGAAGCTCAAGGGCTATTATGGCTCGATCTCTGAAAAGCAGTTCCGCCGCTATTACGCGGAAGCCGTGCGCATGAAGGGCGATTCGGGTGAAAACCTGATCGGCTTGCTGGAACGTCGCCTCGATGCGGTGGTGTACCGCGCCAAATTTGTCGCGACGGTGTTCGCTGCGCGGCAATTTGTCAGCCATGGTCATGTCCGGGTGAATGGCAAGCGCGTCAATGTGCCAAGCTATCTGGTCAAGGCGGGGGATGTGGTCGAGGTCAAGGAAGCCTCCAAGCAGCTCACCGTGGTGCTGGAAGCGGTTGGGTTGGCTGAACGCGATGTGCCCGATTTTATCGAGGCAGATCACGGTAAAATGACCGCCAAGCTGGTGCGCGTTCCGGGGTTGTCGGATGTTCCCTATCCGGTGCAGATGGAACCCAATCTGGTCGTCGAATTCTATTCGCGTTAAACCACGGCGGGTTTTGCCCAATCAAAACCGTGTGTTAGCGCTTTGTCTGACCGCAGGGTGTTGTGCAAGACCGTCTTTCGTTTTGGCGCAACATGCTTGCAGCTTGCGCTGGTTCAAGCGCAGTGCCATAAAGCCGCCTCCGGGCGGCTTTTTTTGTATGTGCCCCGTTTTGCGCTTTCGCTGATGCTTGTTTGGCGGAAAGATGTTTGCAAGAAAACAGCCTGCAAGGAGAAGTTTTTTGGCGCCGCCGCTGGTACAACTCTCAAAGATCACCCTCACCTTTGGCGGTAAGCCGCTGCTCGATGGCGCGGATCTATCGATGGCGGAGGGCGAGCGCGTTTGCCTTGTCGGGCGCAATGGCTCGGGCAAATCGACCTTGCTGAAAATCGCGGCGGGGTTGGTGGAAGCCGATGCGGGCACCCGCTTCGTGCAGCCGGGGTTGCGGATCGGGGTGCTGGCGCAGGAGCCGGATTTTTCCGCGTTTGAGACGGTTCTTGCCTTCGCATCTGCCCTGTTGCCCCCTGAAGAGGGGGACCATGCCGCCCGCGCGCTGCTTGATGCGGTGGGGCTGCGCGGGGATGAAAACCCGAGGCATCTGTCTGGCGGGGAAGCGCGGCGGGCGGCTTTGGCGCAGGTTCTGGCGCCGGATCCGGATATTCTGCTGCTCGATGAGCCCACCAACCATCTGGATCTTCCGGCGATCGAATGGTTGGAAGGGGAACTCCAGGCCAGGCGCTGCGCGATGGTGCTGATCAGCCATGACCGGCGGTTTTTGGAGCGTCTTAGCCGCGCAACCGTGTGGCTGGAGCGCGGCAGCACGCGGCGGCTGGAGCGGGGGTTCGGGGCGTTTGAAGCCTGGCGCGATAGCGTGCTGGCCGAAGAGGAAACCATGCTCCACAAAATGGGGCGCAAGATTGTCGAGGAAGAACACTGGCTGCGCTATGGCGTTACCGCGCGGCGCAAACGCAACGAGCGGCGGCTGGCCAATCTGCATCATTTGCGGGCGCAACTGGCGGGCTATACGCGCAAGGCGGGCAAGGTTGAACTGGCCGCTTCTGAGGCCGAAAAGGGCGGCAAGCTGGTGCTGGAGGCCAAGGGCCTCACCAAATCCTTCGGGGCGCAGCCCGTGGTGCAGGATTTCTCGCTGCGGGTGGTGCATGGCGACCGGATTGGGCTTGTGGGGCCCAATGGCGCGGGCAAAACCACGTTGGTCTCGCTGTTGACGGGGTTTCTTGCCCCCGATGCCGGGCAGGTGCGCTTTGGCACGGAGCTGGCCATCGCCCGTCTGGAGCAAAATCGCGATTCGCTCGAACCGGAAACAACCTTGAAAGACGCCCTGACCGGCGGGGGCACGGATACCTTGCTGATCAATGGTCAGCCGCGCAATGTGATGGGGTATCTCAAGGACTTTTTGTTCCCGCCGGAGCGCGCGCACTCGCCTCTCAAATTTCTTTCGGGCGGGGAGCGGGCGCGGTTGCTGCTGGCGCGAGCCTTGGTGCAACCGTCCAACCTGCTTATTCTGGACGAGCCGACCAATGATCTCGACCTTGAAACGCTGGATGTTTTGCAGGAAATGCTCGCCGATTATGCGGGCACGGTGCTGCTGATCTCGCATGATCGCGATTTTCTCGACCGGGTGGTGTCCAAGGTGATCGTGCCGGAGGGCAAGGGCCGGTGGCAGGTTTATGCGGGCGGATATTCCGATATGCTTGCCCAGCGCGCTGAGGCGTTGGGGGACAAAACCGCGTTGCGGGGCAGCGATAAGGGCGCGGCGGTAAAGGCGGGGGCTGGATCTGGGGCGGCAAGTGGGGGAGGCGAGGCGCCTTCCGCCGGGGTGGGGGCGGCGCCCAAAAAGCTGACCTTGCAGCAAAAAGCGCAGCTTGAGAGCATTCCCGCAGCGCTTGAAAAGCTAGGGAATGTCGTTCTAAAGCTCAACACCAAATTGGTGGATCCGGATCTTTATAGCCGCGAGCGCAAGGCTTTCGATGAGGCCAATGCGCTGCTCGCCAAGGCGCAAGCCGAGATTGCGCGGCTGGAGGAGACCTGGCTGGTGCTAGCCGAGATTGCAGAAGCGGAACGGGGCGCCAAGGGCGCATCCGCCTGATTTTGTGGCGCGAAATTATCGCGGCGCGAAATTATAGCGGGACGGAGGCGCGGCGATATTCCAGTGTGTACCGATGGCGCAAGAGCTTAAGCAGGAACAATTATGCGGGAGCGGATTTGAACGCTTTTTTTGAAAACCAAGAGGGGTTTGAAATCAAATTTTTTGAGGGATAAACTTTATGGTCTTTAAATTTTATGAGGCATGAACTTCCGTCGGCCCCCAACAACCATGCGATGGCGTGAAGGGGCCGAGGGGTTTGCGGTTTGCAAGATGCGGTTGCCCGCTTTTGCGCCAGCTTTTAGATGGTTTGCAGGTTCACAGCGGCCATTTTGCCGGTGCGGCGATCTGCCTGAAGCTCATAGGAGATCTTCTGGCCTTCCTGCAGGCTTTGCAGGCCCGAACGCTGAACGGCGCTGACATGGACGAAAACGTCTTGTCCGCCATCGTCAGGTTGAACGAAGCCGTAGCCTTTTTGGTCGTTAAACCATTTAAC
>CAZGKS010000148.1:0-5671 GCA_964526275.1 uncultured Methylobacterium sp.
ATATGGTGGCCAAGGACGAATAATTGATGACGATCAAACATAATGATACATAGCGGCAACTGGCGCGGGAGATGAATGCCTCCGTCTATGGTTTTTTGCGCGGGCAGGCGACAATCTGCCTCATTCTGGGCACGTTTTATGCGCTCTCGCTCTCGCTGACCGGCTTGCATTTCGGATTTCTGATCGGGGTGATGTCCGGTATTTTGAACTTCATCCCCTATGTCGGCTCAACCACCGGTCTTGTGGTGGCGGTTGGCGTTGCCATTACCCAATTTCCGCCCGATTGGTGGATGGTCGCGATTGTCGCGGTGATTTTCATTGCCGGGCAATTTGTTGATGGCAATATTTTACAACCCAAATTCCTGGGGGAAGCGGTGGGGCTGCACGCCGTGTGGCTGATGTTTGCGCTGCTGGGCGCGGGGAGCCTGCTCGGCTTTTCGGGGGTGTTGATCGCGGTACCGCTGGCAGGGGCGATTGGCGTCTTGGTGCGGTTTTTTCTGGGGCAATATCTCAAAAGTCCGTTTTATCTCGGGCATGCCGTCAGCCACGAAAAACGGGAAGACGGAGATGTATTGCCGTGACGAGCGGGCAGCAACTGGCTTTGCCGTTTACGCATTTGCCGCATTACGGCCGCGAGGATTTCTGGGTGGGTCCGGCCAATGCCGCAGCGCTCGCTTATCTGGAGCGGTGGCCGCAATGGCTTGCCGCGGGCGCTGTTCTGGTTGGGCCGGAGGGCAGCGGCAAAACGCATCTGGCGGCGTTGTTTGCCAGGCATAGCGGCGCCTTGGTTATGCGCGCCGACCATTTGGGCGAAGTGGATCTGCTGCCCTTGCGGGCTGGCCAGGCGCTTGCGCTGGAAGATGCGGATCGTTTTCCGGTTAAGGAGCAGGTGTTTTTTCACGCGCTCAACCTTGCGCGCGAGCGCGGCTTTTCGCTGTTGATCACCGCCCGAACCCCGCCCGATCAGTGGGGGGTGGCGTTGCCGGATCTGCATTCCCGCTTGCGCGCGCAGCCCTTGCTCACCCTTGCTGCGCCCGATGAGGCTTTGCTGGCCAATGTGCTGGTCAAGCACTTTGCCGATCGGCAAATAAAAATTGCGCCAAATCTGGTCGCCTATATTCTTGCACGCATGGAACGCAGCTATGGTGCCGTGCGCGATCTGGTCTGTGCGATCGATGCGCAGGCCATGGCGCAACACCGCAAGATCACGCGCGCGATGCTTGCGGAGCTTTTGGGCGCACAATTGGATGGAGAGGGGGAGGCCGATGCCGATTTGTGACGATATCAGCCGCCTTTCTCCGGAGATCTTGGCGCAAAGCCCGGCGCGGTTTGTCAATCGCGAAGTATCGTGGTTGCAATTCAACCGCCGGGTGATGGAGGAGGCGGGCAATAGCGGCCATCCCTTGCTGGAACAACTGCGCTTTTTATCGATTTCTGCCAATAATCTCGATGAATTTTTCATGGTGCGGGTATCGGGTTTGATCGAGCAGATGATTTTGGGGGTCCAGACCGCCTCCGAGGACGGGTTAACGCCCGAACAGGCTTTGGAGCGGATCAATGGGGAGGTCGAAACCCTGACCGCCGACCAGCAGGATCGGTGGCGCAAGCTGAAAACCATGCTGGAGGCCGAGCATATCCGGGTGCTCACCCCGATTGATCTCGATGACGCCGATACGGTGTTTTTGAAAGCGTATTTTCTAACCTCGGTTTTTCCGACCTTGACCCCGCTGGCCATTGATCCGGCGCATCCGTTTCCGTTTATTCCCAATCTGGGGTTTTCGCTCGCCCTTAGCCTTGTCCGGCAAAGCGATGGCAAGCCGCTGCGCGCCCTGATCCGCATGCCGCAAAAGCTGGAGCGCTTTATCCGCCTGCCCGACCGGGAGGGGGCGCAGCGGTTTATCCTGCTCGATCAGGCGATGGTGCTGTTCGTGCCCAAGCTGTTTCCGGGCTATGCCCTCAACGGGATTGGCGCCTTCCGCATTATCCGGGACAGCGATATTGAATTGCTGGAAGAAGCCGAGGATCTGGTCCGCACCTTTGAAACCTTGCTCAAGGCGCGCAAGCGCGGCGTGGTGATCCGGCTGGAATTTGAAGCTTCCATGCCAGCCCAGTTGCGCGCTTTTGTTGCCGCAGAAATGCGGGTGCGCGCCGATGAGGTGTTTGTGGTCGATGGCATGCTGGCGCTCAATGATCTGGCGCAACTGGTGGGGATCGACCGGCCGGATCTGAAATTTAAGCCCTACGCCCCGCGCTATCCCGAGCGGGTGCGCGAGCATGGCGGGGATGCCTTTGCCGCCATTCGCCAGAAAGATCTGATCGTTCATCACCCCTATGAAAGCTTTGATGTGGTGGTGAATTTTCTGGAGCAGGCGGCGCGGGATCCTTCCGTGATCGCCATCAAGCAGACCCTTTACCGCACCTCCGCCAATTCCCCGATCGTGCAAGCGTTAACCGAAGCGGCGGATGCGGGCAAAAGCGTGACCGCTTTGGTCGAGCTGAAAGCGCGCTTTGATGAAGAGGCGAATATTCGCTGGGCGCGGGATCTGGAACGGGCGGGCGTGCAAGTGGTGTATGGGTTTTTTGAACTCAAAACCCATGCCAAATTGTCGCTGGTCGTGCGCAAGGAACAGGGGGATCTGCGCACCTATTGCCATGTCGGCACCGGCAATTACCACCCGATTACCGCGAAAGTTTACACAGATTTATCGTATTTCACCGCCGAGCCTGCGATCGGGCGCGATGTCGCCCGGATTTTCAATTTCATTACCGGCTATGCCGAACCTGTGGATCTTGAACGCATGGCGGTTTCGCCGGTGACCTTGAAGGCGAAGCTGCTCGAACATATTGAAGCGGAAATCGAGCATGCCAAGGCCGGGCGCCCGGCGGTTATCTGGGCAAAGTGTAATTCGCTGGTCGATCCAGTGATCATCGATGCGCTTTACCGGGCCAGCCAGGCGGGGGTGGAGATCGAGCTGATCGTGCGCGGTATTTGCTGTTTGCGGCCGGGAATTCCGGGGTTCTCAGACCGTATTCGCGTTAAATCAATCGTTGGACGCTTTCTGGAGCATGCGCGCATTTATGCCTTCGGTAATGGGTTTGGCCTGCCCCATAAGCAGGGGGTGGTTTATATCTCCTCCGCTGATTTAATGCCGCGCAACCTTGATCGCCGGGTGGAGGTTTTGTGCCCGATTATCAACCCCACGGTGCATGAGCAAGTGATGGGACAGATCATGCAGGCCAATCTGCTCGATAACCAGCAAAGCTGGCGCGTTCTGCCCGATGGCTCGTCGCAGCGGATAACGCCTTTGCGCGGCGAGCGGGAGTTCAACGCCCACCATTATTTCATGACGCATCCCTCATTGTCCGGGCGGGGAGCGGCGCTCAAGCTTTCGCGCCCCGGGGCATTGCCCAAAAAACGCGTCAAGCAAGGTTAAATCCATGAAACCGGTTGCTGTGATCGATATTGGCTCCAATTCCGTGCGCCTTGTGGTCTATGAGGGGCTTTTTCGCGCTGCGGCCGTGCTGTTCAACGAGAAAAGCCTGTGCGGGCTTGGGCGCGATATTGCAGTTACCGGCTTTTTGCCACCCGACGGGGTTATTGAAGCGCGCGATGCGCTGCGGCGCTTCCGGGTCTTGTGCGATCTGATGCAGGTTGAACGTATTTTCGGGCTGGGCACGGCGGCGGTGCGGCGGGCGCAGAACGGGGCGGAATTCATCCACGAGGCGGAGGCGATTATCGGCGCGCCGATTGCGGTACTCTCTGGCGGGGAGGAGGCGCGGCTGACCGCCTTGGGGGTTCTTTCCGGCAATTACCACCCCTCCGGTCTGGCGGGGGATCTGGGTGGGGGTAGCCTTGAGCTGGTGGAGATTACCCCGCAAGGGCCCGGGCTTGGGCAAAGCTTTGAACTGGGCGGCCTTGCCTTGCGCGATGCGGCCGATAAAAGCCTGCGCAAGGCCAAAAAAATCGTGGAGGCGCAATTGGGTGGGTTCGCCGCCTTGTCTGATTTCAAAGGGCGCGATTTTTACGCGATCGGCGGTACGTTTCGGGCCATTGCCCGGCTGCATATGGCGCGCCATCGCTACCCGCTCAATGTGCTGCATGGCTATACCGTGCAGGCGGCTTCTGCCCTCGAATTTTGCGAGGAACTGCAAAAGGTCGATCTGGCCACGCTCCCCGCAATCGGCGAAATTGCGCAAGAGCGCCGCCCGCTGCTGGCCTATGGCGCGCTGGTGTTGCAGGAAATTCTCAAACGCGGGCAATTGGCGCAAATGGTTATCTCCACCAATGGCGTGCGCGAGGGGCTGCTCTATGATGCCTTGCCGCATTCCGAACGGGGGATCGACCCGCTGGTTGCGTTTGCTGGGGAGCTGGACCGGCTTTATACGCGCGGGCCGGGGCACGGGCGAGAACTGGTTGCCTGGTGCGAAGCCTTCCACGAAAGTCTGCCGGCCGTTTTGGCCGGGCAGGCGGAAAGCGCTCAACGCTTGCGGATAACGGCGGCTTTGGCCGCAGAACTCGCTTGGCGTGCCAGCCCGGATTACCGGGGTGAGGAAAGCGCGCGCGCGATTGCCTATGCCGCCTTGCCTGCGATCGGGCATCATGAGCGGGCTTTTTTGGCCTCTGCTTTGTTTGCGCGCTATGAAGGCCTTTCAGAAATCGTGGAACCACCGTTGCGGGCGCTGCTGGAGCCCAAGGATCTTCTTGCAGCGCGGCTGCTCGGCTGTGTGTTGCGCGTGGGGTTCAACATTTCGGCTGGGCAAGCGGGGGCGCTGCCCATCACCCCTCTGGTCTTCGAGAATGGCCGTGTTATCCTGACCCTGCCGCCGCGCTTTGCCGATTTATCGAACGAGCGCCTGACCGGACGGCTCAAACACGTGGCCAAATTACTGGGTGCCAAGCACGTTGTGCAGATTGGATAAGCGCGATGTCGTTTCTCATCTCGATGCTGGCGGGGGCGGCGGTTCTGTGGTGGTTTGCCAAGGGGCCGGGGCGGCTTTCCGTACAGGTACTCAGCCCCTTCACGCGCATGGTATTGGGGGCCGCTTTGGGGGTTGCCGGGCTGCTGCTGGCGCTAAGGGCGCGGTTTGATCTGGCGATTGTGTTGTTTTCGGCCAGCGCGTTTTTGCTCGGGGTGCGTTTGCCTGCTTTGTTTGACCCGGTTGGGCAGGCGCAGCGGGCGCGGTTGCGCACCTTGTATCTGGATGCGCAAATCGACACCCTTACAGGGGAGATTGAGGCCAAACTTCTGGGCGGGCCGTTGGCGGGGCGGTATCTTTCGAGTCTCAACCTTGCGGAAGGCCGCCTGCTGGCGCAAGAACTGGCGCGCGAGGACCGGGCGGGGTTAGCGCTGGTGCTGGACGATCTCGACCGCCGCTTTCCCGGTTGGCGTGCGGACCTCGATCTCAATGCGCAAGCAGGGAACAGCGAGACCATGCCCTTTGATGGCCAGATGAGCCTGAAGCAGGCGCATGAAATTCTGGGCGTGTCGCCACAAGCCACGGAGGAGGCGATTCGCGCCGCGCATCGGGCGCTGATCGCCCGTGTCCACCCCGATAAGGGCGGTTCGAGCGCGCTGGCGGCGCTGATCAACCGCGCCAAGGATGTCGCCTTGGGCGCTCGTTAGAGCAATTCCAACGAAAGCGGGCACCGGTTTCGCGTCCGGAATTGCGT
>CAZGKS010000149.1:0-5170 GCA_964526275.1 uncultured Methylobacterium sp.
GTGCCGATTACCGTGCTTTCACGGTGCCAGAGGTTTGATCTGCGGCGGATCGAAATTCCCGATATGATCGCCTATCTGCAAGGCATTGTTGCCAAAGAAGGCGTGGTGGTTGAAGATCAGGCGCTGGCCTTGATCGCGCGGGCTTCCGAGGGGTCGATGCGCGATGCGCTTTCGCTGCTCGATCAGGCGATTGCGCATGGCCGGGG
Source organism: uncultured Methylobacterium sp. (assembly GCA_964526275.1). Taxonomy (GTDB): domain Bacteria; phylum Pseudomonadota; class Alphaproteobacteria; order Rhizobiales; family Beijerinckiaceae; genus Rhabdaerophilum. Next base: position 207 of record CAZGKS010000149.1, read on the forward strand.
CCATGTCCGCGCCGAAGAAGTGCGCAGCGCGCTGGGGCTGGCGGATCGCACGCAAATTCTCGACTTGTTTGAGGCCGTGATGGGCGGGGATATTTCCCGCGCGCTGGATTTATTCGCCGCGCAATACGATCAAGGGGCTGGGGCGGGGGCTATTCTCACCGATCTGGCGGAATATACGCATCTGGTGACGCGGCTCAAGCTGGTCAAAAGCGCGGCCGAGGATCCAGCTTTGGGCGAGACCGAGCGGCGGCGGGGGAGCGAGAGCGCGCAAGCGCTTTCCGTGCGGGCGCTGGCTATGGCGTGGCAAATTCTGCTCAAGGGGCTGGCGGAAGTGGAAGCGGCACCGCGCGCCAAGGCAGCGGCCGAGATGGTGCTGGTGCGGCTGGCTTATGCGGCGGATTTGCCTTCGCCTGGCGATCTGGCGCGTGAGGTGCGCGCAAGCGGGGCGAATGGACGCGCGGGCGCTTCTGGTGGTGCAAGGGCCGGGGTGAGTGCGGGCAATGCTGTTGCCGGCTATGGGCATGCGGGGGCAGCGGGCGGGGGGGGCTCATCCGCTTCCGGCTCTGCGGGTTCTTCTGGCTTTGCGGATGGGGCGGGGGGTGCAACCGCGTTTGGCCGTCAAGTGCAGGAAGAAAGCCCTCCGAACGAGCGCGGGTATCTTGCTGAGCGCGGGCAATTTGCCGAGCAGGGGCGCGGCGCTGCGGCTTTGGCGGCGCATCCCTTCGCTGTGGCCGCGCAAGGGGCGCCGCAAGCGCGTGATCTGCCCGATACGCTGCGGGCAGCGCCAACCATGGCTTTGGTGCCTAAACTGGCCGCATCTGCCACCGATGCCGCCTCTGCGGGGGCGGCAAGGGCGGCTGCTTCCATGCGATCCTCCATAGCGGCGGGCACAGCGCCGTTGCACCATTTTGCGGATCTGGTGGCTTTGGCCGGCGAAAAACGTGAAATTGCGCTCAAAATCGCGATGGAGCGCGATATGCGCGTGCTCACCTTCGAGCCGGGGCGGATCGAGTTTATGCCGACCGATACCGCACCCGCAGATCTTGCCAATCGGCTCGCCAAAGCCTTGCTTGATTGGACAGGCCAGCGGTGGGGCATAACGGTTGCGCGGCCGCGTTCCGGAGATGCGCCGCTGACCTTGCACGAGATCGAGCGCGCCAAAAAGGATAACGCGCTGCGGGATGTGGAGGCTTTGCCCATTGTGCAGGCGGTGTTTGAGGCTTTTCCGGGGGCCCGGATTGTCTCTGTAACGCCTGCGCCTGTTCTTGCTGCGCCCGAGGCGGGCATTGCGGGCGCCGAGCCGTTATCAGAGGATGCCGAGACAGGGGATGAATTTCCGCTCGCTCCGTTTGAGGATGATGCGTAAGCTTTACCCTGCGTTGTTTTCTCTGCGTGCTTTTTCAGGGCGCGGCCAAAGGGAGAGGCTTGCGCGGTTTGCGGCTTGCTCCTTGCAGGCCGGGCTGGCAAGGTGCGGTGTGTTCCCATGCCTTCCGGCAAGTTCCCACTCTTTGCGGTAAAGTCCCATGCTCTCGAAACTCGATCACCTCAAAACCATGACCGTCGTTGTTGCCGATACCGGGGATCTGGCTGCCATCGATGCGTATCGCCCAACTGATTGTACCACCAACCCGACGCTTATTCTCAAGGCGGCGGAAATGCCTGAATATGCCGTTTTTGTGGCGGAGGCCGTGCAGTGGGCGCGGGCGCAGAATCTGGCCGCAGAACAACGCCTGCGTGCCGCCTGCGCGCGGCTTGCGGTGACTTTTGGCGCCGAACTGGCCAAAAAGGTTCCCGGCCGGGTTTCAACCGAGGTCGATGCCGATCTATCGTTCGATACCACCCGCACGATCGAGAGCGCACAGGCGCTGATAGCCGATTATGCAGCGCGCGGGGTCGGGCGCGAACGCGTTTTGATCAAGATAGCGGCCACCTGGGAGGGGATTGAGGCGGCGCGCGTGCTGCAACAACAGGGGATCGATTGCAACCTCACCTTGCTGTTCTCACTCCCGCAAGCCATTGCGGCGGCACAGGCCAAAGCGTTTTTGATCTCCCCGTTTGTCGGGCGAATTCTGGATTGGTACAAGGCCAAAACGGGGCAGGATTATACCCCTGAAACCGATCCCGGCGTGGCTTCTGTGCGCAAAATTTTCCAGTATTACAAGGCGCATGGCCACAAAACCATCGTGATGGGGGCTTCGTTCCGCTCGCTTGGGCAGATAGAGGCTTTGGCCGGGTGCGACCGGCTGACCATCGCGCCAGCCTTGCTCGAAGGCTTGCGCACGGACCATGGGCCGTTGCCGCGCGCGCTGGATGCCAAGGCTATAGGGCCCGCGCCCGCGCGCCTCGTGCTCGATGAGGCGGCTTTCCGCTGGCAGCTCAACGAGGATGCGATGGCGACCGAAAAGCTGGCCGAAGGCATTCGCCTGTTTGCCGCCGATTTGCAAAAGCTGCGGACCAAGCTTGCGCAAAAACTGGGATAAGGCCGCATAACCGGGTTTACATATTCTGTAATTGGAATATAACTGTCTTGCGTTGCGGGATCCTCCCCATCGCTGGACAGGAGAACCTGGATGCTGTTTTTGAAGCAACGCGCCTGGTCGCCTTATGCGGCGGGCATTGTGATCGGGCTTTTGCAAATCCCGGCGTTTTATTTTCTGGGGACGGCGCTGGGGACCTCGTCCTCGTATGTGACGATTTCCGCCAATCTGGCCGCGTTTGTGGATCCGTCGATCGAGACGATTAAATATGCCAGCAACCATATGAGCGGCGCGAAAAACTGGTGGCAGGTCGCGCTGATCGCCGGGATTGTGCTGGGTGCGTTTGTTTCTTCGCGCGCTTCGGGCACAAAAAGGTGGGGCGCTTCCCCGGTATGGGCGCAGGCCTTGGGCGCGCATAGCCCCGCGCGGCGCTATGCGATGGCGTTTTTGGGTGGGGTTATCATGGTGTTTGGCGCCCGCATCGCGGATGGCTGCACCTCCGGCCACGGTGTTTCGGGCATGGCGCAACTGGCGATTGGCTCGTTTCTTGCGGTTACGGCCATGTTTGCGGGCGGGATGATCGCCGCCAATCTGATGTACAAGCGCGTTTGAGGGAGGCGATGATGAGTGTTTTTGCCGCTATTTTATTAGGCCTTGCCATGGGCGCGCTGTTCGGGATCGCGCTGGAAAAAGCGCGGGTATGCGAGGCGGGGGTGATTATCTGCCAAATGCAGATGTCGCGCCATGCCATGCTCAAAACGTTTCTGAGTGCGGTGATTACCGGGCTGGTGGTGCTTTCGATCATGGTGGGCTTCGGCTTTGCCAAGCTTTCGCCCAAGGCGACGTTATTTGCCGCAGATCTTATCGGCGGGGCGATTTTGGGGGTTGGCATTGTGATTGCCGGCGCCTGCCCTGGCACGGTGCTCGCGCAGATCGGCACCGGCTATCGCGATGCGATTTTCACCTTCGTTGGCGGGTTGTTCGGCGCGCTGCTGTTCACCTATCTTGAGCCCAACCTGCTCAAGCCGATCTTGACCTCCGGCGCGTATGGCAAATTGACGCTTGACCAACTGCTCGGCCTGCCCTTCCCGGCGGTGGCGCTCACTTTTGCCGCCTTGCTGACGGGCGTTCTGGTCTGGCTCGAAAAGCGCTCATCCTGGCAAAGCGAGATCGGCCCGGCGGGCGATGGCATGGGGATTGGCGCTCATCCTTAATCTGTGATAGGACTGGATTTTCGCGCGGCCATGCGGTATGGCGCAGCTATGACCACGCGCCCCATTGAAAATATCCGTAATTTTTCCATCGTCGCCCATATCGACCATGGCAAATCCACGCTCGCTGATCGCCTGATCCAATCGACAGGCGGGTTGCAGGCCCGTGAAATGGTCGAGCAAGTGCTCGATTCCATGGATATCGAGCGCGAGCGCGGCATTACCATCAAGGCGCAGACCGTGCGTCTTACCTACCCGGCCAAAGACGGCAAGACCTATATCCTCAACCTGATGGATACGCCGGGCCATGTCGATTTTGCCTATGAGGTTTCGCGCTCGCTGGCCGCCTGCGAGGGGTCGCTGCTGGTGGTCGATGCCAGCCAGGGTGTGGAAGCGCAAACGCTCGCCAATGTCTACCACGCGCTCGATGCCGGGCATGAGATTGTCCCCGTGCTCAACAAGGTCGATCTGCCCGCCGCCGAACCCGACCGCGTGAAAGAGCAGATCGAGGAAGTGATCGGGCTCGATGCTTCCGAAGCCGTGGCGATTTCTGCCAAGACCGGGCTCAATATCGAAGGCGTGCTGGAGGCCATTGTCACCCGCCTGCCGCCGCCCAAGGGCGATCTGGAAGCACCGCTCAAAGCCCTGCTGGTCGATAGCTGGTATGATGTCTATCTCGGTGTGGTCGTGCTGGTACGCGTGATTGATGGCCGCCTCAAAAAAGGCATGCGCATCAAGATGATCGGCACGGATGCGGTGTATGAGGTCGAGCGGTTGGGGGTGTTTACGCCCAAAATGACCGATATGACCGAGCTTACCCCTGGCGAGGTCGGGTTTATCACCGCCTCCATCAAGGAAGTGGCCGATACGCGCGTTGGCGATACGATTACCGAAGATAAAAAACCGTGTGCGCAAGCTTTGCCGGGCTTCAAACCCGTGCAGCCGGTGGTGTTTTGTGGCCTCTTCCCGGTAGATGCCGCTGATTTTGACGAATTACGCGCTGCGATGGGTAAATTGCGCCTCAATGATGCCAGCTTCACCTTTGAAATGGAATCATCGGCGGCGTTGGGCTTTGGGTTTCGCTGTGGCTTTTTGGGGCTGCTGCATCTTGAGATCATTCAGGAGCGCCTGACGCGGGAATTCAATCTTGATCTGATCGCCACCGCGCCCAGCGTTGTGTACCAAATCGTGATGCGCTCTGGCGAGGAGATTGCGCTCCACAACCCGGCGGATCTGCCAGATGAAGGACTGGGACGGCGTCGAGGCGTACGCACAG
>CAZGKS010000149.1:5180-5671 GCA_964526275.1 uncultured Methylobacterium sp.
GTCATGAAAATTGCCGAGATCCGCGAACCGTGGATCCGCGCGACCATTTTAACGCCGGATGATTATCTGGGCGCCATCCTCAAATTGTGCCAGGAGCGGCGCGGCAACCAGATCGACCTGTCTTATGTCGGCAAACGCGCCATGGTGGTCTATGATCTGCCGCTCAACGAGGTGGTGTTTGACTTTTACGACCGGTTGAAATCGGTCTCGAAGGGCTATGCCAGCTTTGATTACACGATCACCGATTACCGCGAGGGCGATCTTGTTAAGCTCTCCATTCTGGTGAATGCCGAGCCGGTCGATGCGCTCTCCATGCTGGTGCATCGCCAGCGCGCCGAGGGGCGTGGGCGCACCATGTGCGAGAAGCTCAAAGATCTTATCCCCCCGCATCTGTTCCAGATTCCCATTCAGGCAGCGATTGGCGGCAAGATTGTCGCGCGCGAAACCGTGCGGGCTTTGCGCAAGGACGTGACCGCCAAATGCTATGGCGG
>CAZGKS010000150.1:0-5635 GCA_964526275.1 uncultured Methylobacterium sp.
CGTGAGGGTGCTTATATCGGGTAAACTGGCCAGATCGAAAGGGACGGCTGGCGCGTTTTCGGCAGAGATTAGGGCGGTAGAACCGGGCAAGGACGGAGCGGGGGCAGCCTCCGCCCCCCCCACAGCGGATGCATCTTGCGCGGTGTTTGCCGCCCCGGTTTCTGGCTGGGGGGCGTGATCTTGCGCGAGATCCTGCGCGCTTTTGGCGGCCTGTTTGCGGCGCGACCAGCGGGCAAGAAACCCGCTTTGTTCATCCTCCGGCTGGGTCATGATGCCTGTCCATCCGGTTTGGTATCGGCACGGGCGCCGTCGCGTTTGCGTTTGAAGAATTCGCGCTCGACATGAAACCGCGCCACAAATTCGGCAATCTGGGGCACCAGTTCTGGCGGCATCGGCACTGGTTCAACCAGATTAGCCCCGGCCTCGGTATGCATCTCCCCTTCCGAAGGGTCTGCCGTTACCGCCAGCAGTTGCATCTCATCGGCTTCGGTGCACCGGAGAACGACCCACACTTTGGGCGCGCCCGTTGCCAGATTATCCCGGTATTGGGCGGTGTCTCCGGCATGGAGGACAAGGCGGGCCTCCCCCAGATAAAACCGCTCGCCTGCCTGTGGATCCGCCGCATCCGCGCGCCCCATCGGTGTCATGGGCGCAAGCGGCGGCGGATTGACCAAAACGCCGTACGGCACCCATAGATGATCGATCCAGATGCTTTGGGCCTTGCGTTTTTCAAGGACAACCCCCAGTGCAACCGAATAATCTTGAACCGGTTCGGCAGCGGCGGGTTCGGGCCTTTCCGCCGCCAAGATGGCAGGGGCTGGCATGGCAGAGGCAGGCCTTTCAGGGTCAGGCATGGTGGGTTTCTTTTCCAGTGTTGGCGGATCAGGCTGGTTTGGCAAGCGGCAAACCGGCGATCAGGTTTTGGGGTTTAACACGCATCTGCCGCGCGGCATCGCAGCTGAGCATTGCAAACGCCTTTTTGTGCCAATAACGGTGCTCTATGCGCGGATGATTAGGCACAACAAAGGTATAAAGCGCCAGCATGCGCGCGTTTTCTTCCAGCGAAAGCGTTTTGCCCGCCCATAAGCGATTGGCAAGCGCGGTACTTTGCGCGTCGAAGGTCAAGAACCAGCCGATATTCGCGCTTTCCAGCGTATCCACCGGCGTAAAATGCAGCGCAATGCCGGTCACATGCTGCAAAAAGCGCGCCATTGCGGCCCCAAAAGCGGCACGCCCATGCGTTTTATCGGTCAGATCAAATACCAGATCATGCGCATCGGAGCGCCCCTTGTAGCTGTGGGCATTTTCCGGGTTGAGAATATCAAGCGCACTCACCGCAGGTCCGCCCAACATCGACAGCAGGGGGGAATGCTCACGGGCATGCTCGTGCCCTTCAATCGCTTCGGCATCGGCGAGCAGCACCGCCCCCTCGTGAAAGGTGACCCTTTGATCCCGCCACAAACATTCGGCCGCGCGCAGAATATACGCATCTTCCTCGACATCGAAAGCATTCCGGGCGATCAGATGCACCAGATGCTCGGTAAAAAGCGGCGGGATGGCCGCGATTTTGCCGGTTTCGATCAATGCCAGATAAGCCGCTTCCAGCGTCGGATGCGCCAGCAGATGATCGCGATAGGCCAGAAAATGGCTGAAATTCTCCCGCGCATCGGCATCCGCTATCAGGGCCAGCTCCTCTGGGGCGATAGGGGTGCGCGGTTGATCGAGCAAGCGGGCATGCACCGCGCGTTCAACCGGGCACGCTTCAGGCGGGGGGAGGAGTTCCGGGCGGGCAAGATAAGCTTTGAGCAGATCATCGCTCACGCCCAGGCCCCCGTTTGGCGCGCGATCGACCAGCACATGCCCGCTGGCTACCCAGAAATCAGCCTTCATACGGTTCTCCCGGAGATAAGGGTGTGCAGATCTACCCGATCCTCGGGGGGGGCTTGATCGCCAGCGTGTGCGCCAGCTTCTTGGTTGGCTTCGTCCTCCAGCGCGAGAAACTCGAAGGCGCGGCCATGGCCTGCCTCGGTACCCGGCAACAAGGTGCGGAAGCGCTCCAGGATCTCGCCGTTTTCAAGGCTGCGATGCAGCGCGATCAACGTGCCGACCGGCGGGCTGGCCAAAGCCTGCGCCTCAGCGACCTCCGCTTGCGCGGCAGCACGGGCAGTGGCAAGATCGGGGGCGCCGCAATATGTGTGCAAGGCCTGCGCCAGCGTTTCCACCATGGCGGCGCACTCGGCAGCGCTCGCTTCGACCACCACGGCCAGCGTTGAAAAACCGAAGCTTTCCACCCCCAGAAGCCCGGAACGGAAGGCAACGCGCTGTTTTCCGATCAGCCCTTCAACCGGTTGATCCCAAAACAAAAACGTGCCCGGCACGGCCCATTCCCCCGGCTCGGCCGCGCGCGGGAAGACAAAGGCATCCGAGGGGTCGAGCTGGATGGTGCGCAACAATTTGCCGCTCATGCCACGACCTCCTTGAGCAGCGGATCGAGCCAGGCCGGGCGGGCCAGTTCCTTGGCGAGGGTGCGGCGCTGGGGAGCGTTCTTGCCCTTGATATACATCAGCAAATCGCCGTTTTCATCAATTCCCCGGCGCTCCTCGTTATGCCCCTTGGGCAGGCGGGCAAGATAATCCGGGCCGATTGCGCGAAACCCGCGTTCCAACCAAGAATCGACCCCTACCATGAAATGGCGCGCAAAAGAGGCTGAAAACGCCTGCGGGGACCAATGCTCGAAGCCTTCATCGTCCAGGGTTGTCAGGTGCGGGCTGTGCCCGCCTTCTCCACTTTTTATCCCACCTGCGCGGATCATGGCGCCAAAGACCAGGAAATCCGGCGGCGCATCTTCTGCCCCATCCGGCAATATCCCAAGCCGCCCACCGCCCACCAGCGCGCCATCAAACATCAAAGTACCCGGATAGCGGAAGGTGATCGGCTTTTCGGGCGGGGAGAGCACCGCCAGCGCATCGGCCAGCGCGTTCATGCCGGCAAAGAAAATCTTGCGCGCGATTATGAGCGGTTCTTGCGGCTCCAACACCAAAGCCAGCTCGATGGTTTCAAACCGGCCGACATAAAACAGGTCGCCCGCGCCCGCCGCGTTGCGTGCCGCGCACGCCATCGCGTGCTCGAAGGCATGCTCCCGCTCGCGCAGGCGATGCGCGGTCACAAAAGGCGGAAAAAGGGTGTCGCTTGGTGTATCCATGCTTGCAGTATTTTGGACCCTTGCGCAAAAGGCAAGTCCGGTTCAATCTATGGAACCCTAAAATCGGGTATGGGAGCAAAAATGACTGCGATTTCCGCTGAAAAATCTGCCAAACCGCATCTGTTTTTGTGTTCGTGTGAAAAAAGTTTCACGCCCGATCCTTCGCCTGATATGCTCGCCGCGCGGTTTTCGGGGGTCAGCCGCTGCACCGCGCTTTGCACGCGCGAACCTTCCCGCTTGCAGGAAGCGGCGGGTGCCTCCAGCTTGGTGATTGCCTGCGAGCAGGAAGAAAACACCTTGCGTGCCGCGCTGGCGCAAACCGGGATCACGGCGCCCGCCCGCTTTGTCGATCTGCGCAATCGGGCGGGATGGTCTGCGCAAGGGGCACAAGCAGGTCCCAAAATGGCCGCCTTGCTCGCCGCAGCCGCCGAATTGCCCGATACGAAAATCCCGTTCCTTGCCCTCGAAAGCGGCGGGATAACCTTGGTGCTGGGGCGCGATGAAACCGCTCTGGAGGTTGCCGCCCGCCTTGCCGACACGCTGGATCTTACCGTGCTGCTGCCGCCGGGACAGGACATTGCCCCGCCGCTTCGTCGCCCGTTCCCGATCGCGCAGGGGCGCGTGCGCACAGCGCAAGGCGTGCTGGGCGGCTTCACGCTTACCCTCGATACCTTCGCCTTGGCAGACCCCGCCTCCCGCGCCGCCTTGCGCTATGGGGAGGCGCGTTCGGGGGTGCTATCGCGCTGCGATCTGGTGATTGACCTGCGGGGAGAGGCCCCGCTTTTCACCGCCGATACCCTGCGCGAGGGCTATCTGCGAGCAGACCCCGCCGACCGGGCGGGGGTAGAAACCTTGGTTGCCAAGGCGCGCGATCTGGTCGGCACCTTCGATAAACCGCGCTATATTGATTTCAAGGCCGAGCTTTGCGCGCATTCCCGCTCACAAATTACCGGCTGCACCCGCTGCCTTTCGGTGTGTCCTACCGGCGCGATCACCTCTGCAGGCGAAAGCGTGGCGATTGACGCGGCCATCTGCGCCGGATGCGGCTCTTGTGCCTCGGTCTGCCCGACAGGCGCTGCGGCCTATGCCCTGCCCGATCGCGCAACGCTTTTAAATCGCTTGAGCGTGCTGCTCTCAACGTATCTTACAACAGGTGGGCAAGCCCCGGTTATACTGTTTCACGAGGCCGCGCATGGGGAAGCGCTGATCGATGCCTTGGCGCGCTTTGGCGCAGGGTTGCCCGCACGCGTGCTGCCGGTTGCGGTGCAAGAGACTACCCAGATCAGCCTTGGCGAGGTTGCCGCCGCCTTCGCCCATGGGGCGGCGGGCGTTGCGGTGCTTGGCCGCGCCAAGCCCAAACACGATCTTGCGACCCTTTACACCCTGCGCGATCTGCTGGCGCCTATCCTTACAGGGTTTGGCTATGCGCCGGGCGCCTTCGCCCTTATCGAAACCGACGACCCGGATGCGCTCCATGCCAATTTGAACCACATGGCCGATGCCAGGGCAGATCTTGGCGCGCCGGGCGGCTTTTTGGCGATGGGCGAGCGGCGCGCGCTCAGCGTGCTGGCCTTGCGGGCCTGGGGCGGGCTGTTGCCGCACGCCCCGGCGCGGATTGCCTTACCGCAAGGGGCGCCGTTTGGCCGGATCGATATAAAAGCCAGCGGCTGCACCTTGTGCTTTTCGTGCGTTTCGGCGTGCCCTACCACCGCTTTGCGCGCCAATCCGGAGCGGCCAGAGCTCTCGTTTCAGGAAGATTTATGCGTGCAATGCGGGCTTTGCGCCCAAACCTGTCCCGAAAACGTGATCACTTTGGCCCCTTCGCTCGATCTTGCCGCCTTCAATGCGCCCCCGGTTGTGCTGCATCAGGAAGAGCCTTACCCCTGTGATCATTGCGGCAAGGTGTTTGGCACCCGTGCCACGATCGAGCGGATCAAAACCAAGCTGGGCGCGGGGCACTGGATGTTCACCGGCCAGAATGCCGAACGGCTCAAGCTGATCGGCTATTGCGATGATTGCCGGATAGAAGCGGCAACCCTGTCGGGGTTTGACCCCTATTCAGGACCAGCCCGGCCCAAGGTGCTTACATCGGAAGATTAGAGGTCAGGCAAGGAGACGGTTAAACGCGACCGGGCAAGCGCTAGAGCAATTCCAGCGATCGCTGGAACCGGTTTCGCGTCCGGAATTGCGTTAAAACAAAGAGATAGAGCGTTTCAGGCGATTCAACCATCGCTGGAAACGCTCTAGGGTCAGGATGCGTTTTGACGGAAACATGTCCTGCTATTATCTATTTGTTGAATAATGCGTATTTTGCTTTTTACGATTCTATCAAAAGCAAAAACGCTATATCAGGCAAGCGCCATCGGGGCGCCGGTGCGCTCTTCTTCCTGCACCCGCTTGCGGAACCAGAACGCGTATAAAGCAGGCAAAAAG